>CAZBBE010000025.1:0-14062 GCA_964489755.1 uncultured bacterium
GGGTTTTTGTACCTGATTCAAGAATATGAGGTTCAGGAGGTAAAGCGCTTACTTTCCCAATTTGACCAAAATAAGGGTCACGAATTATACGCACAGGGTAGTTTATTTCCAATACACCAGTTAATTGTTTTTCATCTTTTTTTAATATTTCAATTTGTTTTTCAACACCAATAATAATTTCAGGACGAATAACACCTGCTCTGATTTGTGTTGCTCCGTTAATGGACGCATACGCATTTTCATGCGATTTAAGTAAACCGAATGTTCGTTCGGCCATTGCAATATTTCCGAAACCTTCGGTGGTAATAACAGTGATTCCTAACTTTTCGGTACCTGTAATTGCTACGCCCAGGTCGTAGCCGAGGATTTCCATTAAATCCTGATCATCAATCCCACCGGAAATAATACCTGCAACACCAATCTGAATCGCTTTACGAACAGCATCAGCAGTAATTCTTCCACCGCCAACAATAATTTTTGCTTTAAAATCCTCCGTAACTAAATCATTGGTTAACAATTGATCATGGGAATCACACACTGTTTTTAATTCTCCAAAAGTTTCTCCACCAATTCCAAAAATACCCTGGATAAAAGAAACTTCTTTTTCAATAACAACTCCCTGATTTTCCAAAACCTCAATCACTTTTCCTGGGAGGAATCCCTGAACCTGGACAGGATGTGGTGCCCCTCGCAATATAACCTGACCGGTTATATCAGAAATTGTTTCTACAGTACCTGTGTATTTACTTTGACAGGAATTTTTAAAAAATCCAAAAATACCTTTCGTTTGAGCAAGTGTGTCCCCAACCTTTATTTCGTCACCTAATTTAACCAGCATGCACTCCGGAATATCTTTTGGAGGAAGGGACAATAAATTGGATATATTGATGGGAATTACTTCTCCTGGCATAAATGTTTCTGCAATAACTTGTTTGGCCTGTACCATTTCATTTTTATCAACAAGTACTTCTCCCTTAATTGGCAGTGTTCTCTTCCGTTGAACCTTTATCCAGGAGCTGACAGTGAGTCCCGGAGTATATGCATGGGCTTTTTCAGGGGATTCTAATTTATTAGTAGATAGTTTTACCTTTTCTGATTCAAGTGTTATTTCTGTCTCAGGATATAATTTCAAACTGTTTACCCAATGATTCAATAAAGATTTATATTGGGACTGATCGTTCGATATATTCAATGGTCTGCCTCTTCCATCTAAAATTAGACCAACTGTTCCTCCCTCTACGGTTTTGGTTAACCGTTTTCCCGGCCCAGCCCCAATATCAAATCCTTTTGCAGGTTCCAAAATAATTTCCGCAGTTTTTCCAATATCAAGGGGGAAAAGTGTTAAATCTCCTATATTCACAGTTCCAGATTCGCGTATCGATTCGCCATTCACAGTGTATGTGAAACACGGTTTCCCTGTTTTACCTGTTCCTTTTGGTGAAACAACGGTACCCAGGTAAATTAAACAATCTCTTTCAAAAACTTCCATTGCAGCTTTCGAATGTACCTGAGCAAGAACTCCCAGATGAGGCATCATAAAAATACTATCTTTTGCCAGAGTGGTAATTCCTTCCGGTTGGAATGAATCAATGAGCATCATCGCAGTTTGATGCATTCGAGGAGCATGTGATAATACACCGCCAGAAGCAACCAGTAGATTTAGTTTCATATTATCAACGATAGACTGTCCCCCAACTTCCTGACTGAAGGTGTCACCCACAGAGCGTTGTTGCTGAACTCCCTTTAATGTTGTAGCAAATTCTTTATGTTGTTTATATGCAAGTCGTAACGCTTCCCTTGCCACTGCATGCTCAAAGATCAAGGATTCTTTGGTTTGGGGAATTGTTGTTGGTCTAATCATTTTATTTTTTACCCGGTTCCTCAGTTCCCGCTCGTCCATATCTAAATGAACCCATCGTAAGATGTTCGGCATGGTTGCCTCGGCACATACATTAGAGATAGAATAGCTCATCCCCAGATTAGCGCTCACTGTTCGATTAAATGTACTATCAAACACGCTGAACACATCTGTGGTTGCTCCACCAATATCCACACCCACAACATTGATACCCTGTTTTTCGGCGATAGTTTGAAGAATATTTCCTACGGCTCCTGGTGTTGGCATAATAGGTGCATCTGTCCATTCCATAAGCTTATTGTATCCGGGAGCATGAGCCATTACGTGTTCCAGGAAAAGATCATGAATTGCATCTCTGGCTGGACCAAGGTTTTCACGCTCAAGTATTGGTCTCAAATTATCAACGATTGTCAGTTCATATTGGTCATCAAATAATTTGGTTATATTTTCCCGTGCATTTTTATTGCCAGCATAAATGATCGGTAAACTATATTGTGAACCAAAACGAGGTTGAGGTTTTGCTGGAGCGACCAATTCAGCGATTTCCATTATATGTTTCAGTGTTCCACCATCTGTCCCACCGGACAATAGCATCATGTCAGGACGCAGTTCACGGATTCGCTGAATTCGGTCATGAGGTTTCCGTTTGTCATTTGAAGCGATGACATCCATAACGATCGCCCCTGCACCCAAAGCAGCACGCTTTGCGCTTGCTGCTGTCATCTCGGCGATGACTCCTGCAACCATCATTTGCAATCCTCCGCCGGCGCTGGAGGTGGAAATATAAATGTCACAACCTGAATTATCGTTCCCAGGTTGAATGATATTTCCCTTCTTATCTATCAATTTACGTCCTGCTAATTCAGACACTTCCGTTACAGCATTGATAACGCCAACAGTGACATCGGCAAAAGGTTCTTCGACAGATGTGGGGGCTTCTCCCCTGTGAGTTTGCCTGTATTGTCCATCAATTTTTTGGATTAATATGGCTTTAGTAGTGGTGCTTCCACAATCTGTAGCTAAAATAACCTTAATATTTTTAAAATCCGATTTATTCATTTGGTTTGGTGTTCTTATTTACACTTTTCTTTTCATATTCATTTTCGAAAAATTCAATACGATTGTATAAATAATCAATACTGCTTCTTAATTCTAAAAATTCAGAGAAAATACGATAACTTTTGGCATTTGTGATTGCCGAAATAAAAGGATGGAAAAAATGCATAACCTGTGAACCGATATAATTTAATGGACGGAATGATTCCAAAAAGATTAACGCAGGTGACGTCAAATGGCGACGGGAAATTTCTCTGCAAACTTTATCAATAATGTCTTTCTGCTCTTCAGTTGGAACAATCTCGGAATCTGAAGGGATTGCGAATGCGTGTTTTATTCCTTTTAATGTCATTTATTTTTCTTCATCATTGATTCAATTCTCTGTATTACTTCTTCAGCATTTTGTTCAAATTGCAATTCAATTCCGGAAAAATAATCCAAAAAGGATTTTTTAGGATGAGAGTACAGAATACCTCCTTTATTATTTTTAGAGAATCGGGTTATTTCTGTCCAATCCATGGAATTATTTCCAAAAATAAATTTTTTTCTTATTCCTTTATTTGAAATTGAATAATGAACAGGAAAATAAAATTGCTTCAGAGAAAAAATTAAGATAATTACAGAAAACAATGACCAATATATACTCTGAAAACCGATAAACACAACATATCCAAACAATATGATGATGAATCCTGAAAATATTGTCTTTTTTTTATTAAGAACCGCAGGATGACTTGTCCATGAAAATTCCTGCTTTTCTGTATTGTATCCTAACATGTATCATCAGCTACATAAAAATTTAAAAAAATGGAGATAAAAATACGTTAAAGGACTTGCGAAAATAAGAGAATCAAATCGATCCAAAACTCCGCCATGACCTAATAACATGGTGCCTGAATCTTTGACACCTGCATTTCTTTTCAGTAATGATTCAGCAAAATCTCCAGCCTGACCGAAAAAACCGGTGATGACAACGAGAACGCACATTTCTTCTCCGGTTATTTCAAGTAAATGTAAGTATGTTGCAACTCCATAAACGATAAAACTGCTGATGAGCCCAGCAATACATCCCACCCATGATTTTTTTGGACTGATTGAAGGAAGAATCTTTTTTCTTCCCCATTTAGATCCGAAATAAAATGCTGCAGAATCGCAAATCCAGATGGATAGTACCATAGTCAATGTAAAATAGGTTGAATGTAAAGTATCCAAATTTCTGAGACCAATCAATGTACTCAGTAGTCCGCCAACATAAAAGATGCAAAAAAAGTTCATAGCTAAATTTCGAGTGGGATTTGATGTAGTACGAAATATCTCTATGAAAAATCCTGCTATCACGACCAACCCCACAAAAAGTAAAATGTGGTAAGCATCCCAAGTTTTAGAAAAATAGTAAAAACAACAAAATCCCAATCCTACCAGATAAGTAATCCATTTTAATAAACTTTGATTGTCAACACCCGTCAGTACTAAAAATTCCCTGGAAGCCAACAGAATGACAATTAAAATAAAAACTCCAAAAAGCGGCCCCCCAGCCCATAGAAGAGCAAGAATTCCGGGAATTCCCAATATATTCACTATAGTTCTGTTACTTGATTTAATTATCATTGTATATAAAATAAAATGGGAAGGTACTGAATTATGTGGATGATTAAGCTAAATATTTCAATAATTATCATAATAATATTTTCATACCAAAACTTCAATCTCCTTTTCCAAAACCTCAACATTTACAGGCGTAGTTCCAAGCATTTCTCCGTCAATATTCAATGTGTTCTTCTCTTCAGGATAAATGGAAAAATTCTTCACTTGGCGGTATTCCACAATAGGATCGGCAATATGTTTTCCTGAAAATATTTTTGGGAACATCCGGAGAAGCTTAATTCGTCCTGCTTTTCGAACGATAAGTAAATCCAGCAGGCCATCATCCAAACGAGCTAAAGGTGCCATTTTCATTCCTTTTCCTGTGTACATCGTATTGCATCCAATCACAAAACCAAAATCAGCAACAATATTTCTTCCATCAATTTCTATTCGTGCAACACGAGTTTTAAATTTCAATACTTCTATAATGGATGCAATATTATATCGTTGTCCACCTAACCATCGCATTTTTTCAGCCAAAAGATTAATATCTGTAGGCATTCCCCAGCCAACAATATTAAATCCAAAATAAGTACCTTCTTCTGTTTCAGCTCTAAAAATATCTATTTTTCTAGTACGGTTTGTGAGAATCCTTTGTACCGCTTCAATAGGATCCAGGCAGTCCACATCATGCATGAAGGAATTTCCAGTACCACCGGTTATGAGTCCTATGGGAATCCGTATCCCATCTTTTCTACTCATAATTCCATTCACCATTTCATGCATTGTTCCATCACCACCAATAGCACAAAGCCCTGCAAAACCTTCAAATGGAATTTCACAGGAAATATCACGAGCATGACCAGCATATTCTGTTTCAATGATATTTAGTTCTGCATTAGCTTCATCAAAAAACGGTTTGACTTTTTCAAGTATTTTTTGTCCGGACATTACTCCGCCATGAGGATTAACGATTAAATAGTATTTCAATTTCATTTATTTATGCTTCATATATTTATTATCACCCCATTCGATGACTTCAATTTTAATCTCAGCAGTACCCTGATTAAGAAAATCAAGTTTCAGCGCTGCCCCATAGGAACAATCAAGTATCCTGTTTCCAACATATGGGCCCCTGTCATTCACTCTTAATATCAGTGAATTATCGTTGGCTTTGTTCGTAACTCTGATGATTGTATTCAACGGTAATGTTTTATGGGCTGCAGTTAAACCATACATATCAAATACTTCTCCATTTGCCGTCAATTTTCCATGAAAATCCCTTCCATAATAGGAACTTATCCCGTAGAAGACCTTCTGGCTTTTGTTAATTTTAGGGTTTGATTTGAGTCTTGCAGGCTTTTTTTTATTTCTGTTATAACGGGGAGAATTAGAACAGGATTGACTAAAAGTCATCATTAAAAAAACAACCCACAATATGGTATAATTATTTTTCACGAAACTTCACCCACAAGTTCGGTCAAAGTGTCAAAATTATTTTGTTCAATATATGAATTCAAATCATCAATTATTGATACCGCAATTCCGGGATCACTATAGTTTGACGTGCCAACCTGAACAGCTAATGCACCAGCAAGCATGTATTCCAAAACATCTGTGCCATTTGTGATTCCCCCAATCCCAATTATGGGGATTTTTATCGCTCGAAACACTTTATAGACAGAAGCAATCCCAATGGGGCGAATTGCTGGACCAGACAGACCTGCATATTTGGTGAATACATTACTTTTTCGAGAGTGAACATCTATACTCATTCCCACGATAGTGTTTATGGCTGAAACTGCATCCGCCCCCCCCTCTTCAGCTGATATTGCAATAGCAGCAATATCGGTTACGTTAGGACTCAATTTGATGATCAGGAGTCGTTGAGTAAGAGATCTGAGCTCCTCTGTTAGCTTAAGAGTAAGGTCACAATTGATACCGAACTCCATCCCTCCTTTTTTTACATTAGGACATGATATGTTCACTTCATATCCAATAATATCAGAGGATACAGATTCAATTTTTCTGATAATATCTCTATATTCATCCATTGTACTTCCGGCAATGTTCATGATGATATGAGTTCCAATCTTGGAGTACAGAGGGATTTTATCTTTGATATATTGATCTACCCCAATGTTTGCTAAACCAATGGAGTTCAGCATTCCTGAGGGAGTTTCAACTATCCTGGGGGGAGGATTACCTTCTCGGGGATAAAGTGTGATAGATTTTGTTACAATTCCGCCAAGTTTTGATACATCCATCAACGAATCAACCTCGGTTCCGTAACCGAAAGTTCCCGATGCTGTCAGAATGGGATTTTTAAATTGTATATTGCCAATTTTTATGGATAAATCAGTCAAATGTAATTTCTCCAGCATTGTAAACAGGTCCGTCAATACAGACCAGGGAATAGCGTTCATGGTATGTATTGTCTTTTTTGTTGTTATTTTGCCGTGATATTACGCAACCCTGGCAAATACCCACACCACAGCCCATATAGCTTTCTACGGCTAATTGAGCCGGAATATGCTTCATAGTGACATAAGACTGTACCGCTTTTAACATGGGTTCCGGTCCGCAGGCAAATACTTCCGGATTATCTATATTTTCACAAAGCTCTTTAAGTGTTTTCATGACGGTTCCTTTTGTCCCGAGAGAACCATCATCAGTGGTTAAATAGATATGATTTTTCGGTTCATGTGAATGGATATGTTCATTCTTACTCTTTGCGCCAATAATGAGATGGTTATTTTCAATGTTATAATTAATTTGATTCCACATATTTACAATGGGCGCCAAACCCACTCCCCCACCCACAAAAATATGTGAATGATTATTATGTAAATTGAATATATTTCCCAGCGGTCCTAAAACATTGATTGTTTCACCAGAAAATTTTTGAGATAAGATAGAGGTTCCTTTACCGAATATTTTGTAAATAATGGACATAGTTGATTCCTCGCAACCTGCAATACTCATGGGACGGCGTAATGGATATTCCCAGCCTGATTCAACCTGAATTTGAATAAATTGTCCCGCTCCTTTGTAATAGGACTTTATTTTAGGAGCACTAAATTCCATTTTCCAAATTCCAGAAGCGATTTCATCATTTTTTAAGATGATTACATCTTCAAAAATCATTGGGGCCAGAAGGCTTTTTTGTATTAAGGGAATCGTTTCTACTTGATGATGTCTTGGGCATTATATTTTGAAATGAATCAATTGCAACCGATTCAGGTTTTTGTGAGCCAGGTGAAGACGTTTGTATAGAATCTATAGGAGCTTTGGAGGAATCCGAGGGAGCCAATAATGCTTTTATCTGGTCCATCCTTGGTTTCGATCGGGTAGCCTGTTCACTATCAGGAAAATACGTCTGTATCCAAGAGTAATATTTTAGAGCGCTGTCTGGATTGATGAGAGTATAATCGTATTGATATCCAAGAAAGAAACCAGATTTTAAGGCGAACTCACCGGAAGTATCCGACCGTACAATTGAACGCAGTGTATCCAATGCATTATCCTGGTTATCCAAGTACCATAAATTTTCTGCTATTAAAAAATAATGTTCAGATTGCGATTTACCTTTTTCAATTCCTATATCTTTTCTTACAGCTTCAGCAAATTCTGTATCTGGAAATTGGGAAATTAAAATATTTCCCATTGAATCTATGAGAGCGGAATCACCTTTTGAATTATACAGATAGTAAAGCATGTACACTGCTTTCGGATAGAGATTGTGAACGGAAAAGACATTAATAAAAGTATTCAAATGTACCACAGCTGAATCTGTATTTTTGAATGTGAATGTTTCCAGCTCAGCCATTAACATTAAGTTTGTTGCAGCAGCATCATTCTTTGAAATGTTTACCGAAATTAAATTCTTCGATATAGCTTCCTGTGTTTCTAATGAATCTTGTTGGTTTGAGACGGTATCTTCATTAACAAAGACCAATTGTTTTGCTGAAAAATATTGATCTATCTGTTTGATTATTTCCTGAGATTCCTTAATAAAAGGAGATTTACGGCTTTCCTTATTTGATTTTTCGAAATAATCTTTAGCTACTTTTAAATTCAAAGATTCTTTGATAGCTTTTTTCCCCAGAATATAATAGGCTTCTGATGAAATTTCTGTGGAAGAATAATCGTTGATGATTGATTGAAGTCGTTCTGCGGCAGCTTCATTTTCATTCTTTAATTCATAGATTCTAACAAGTTCCAATTCCAATGCACCAAATAAATCTCTGAATTCTTCTTCAACAAGAAGACTTTTTATTTTTTTAACAGCTTTTTCATAATTTCCTGTCAATCTGTAAATTTTGGCTGTTTGTAAGTGGGCATCCTGTTTCAGTTTTTTTATAAGAGAAAATTTTATGACCTGGTCATAGGCATTTAGTGCCCTATCATACTCTTTCCTGTTAAATGCCAATTCGGACAAACGTTGATTAATGCGTCCTTTTTCTTTTCGGTCAACTGATTTTTCCGATGCTATTTCCAGATGTTCTAAAGCCGTCTCTACATCCTTCAACTCAATATGAATATCTGCTAAATATAAATGAATCAGTGTTGGTGTTATTGAATGTAATTCTTCTTTCAATAGCTTGCTCAATTGATTAATTCCCGGTTGTATTTTTCCTTTTTTCCATTTGATGAGCGCTATCCAGAAATTCCCCTGCTGAATAAAATCAGAATCTCCTGATTTTTTCAATTGCTTCATTTTAGATTCAGCAGAACTATATTCTTCCTTATGGTAATGGGCTTGGCCAGACAATAAGAGGGCAGAATTGAAGTAATCACTATCGGGATATTTTTCCAAAACAAGATCACATTTTTCTATGACATTGGTATAGGCAGTTTGAGCATTTACAGGTAGGGACCGGTTTTCATTTTCCAGCCTGATATTTTCAGCATTCTTGAAATATTTTTGCGCATTATAAAAAGTGTTATAGTAAACACACGAGTGTGACACGAAAAAAAAGATGAGAAAAATTATTTGCCACAGGGATTTGAATTGAAATGTGAATTTCATAAGGGAGAGAATTTAACGGAATATCAGTTGTTCTTTTATGGGATTTTCTCTCTAAATTTATTTATGGATGAACATCAAAATTTGGATAATCCAATAAAATTTAAACCTGACTATGTTTGGCCCGAAGATGGTACAGAAAAAGACTGTCCCCGCTGTGAAACTCCTCTGCAGTTAAATAAAAATCGTAAAGATTATTACGGGAAGCCTTGGTGGTGCGGACCCTGTAAGTGGCAATTTTCTGAGGATGATTTTTCTTAATTAACTAATTATTGAAGGTTTAGGATTGCACTTTTTTCTGGAGTGTTCCTTGTAATCCTTTCACAATCCAATTAATGACAGCCGAATCATCCAATAACCCATATATCGGTATTGAGTCCGGTATCTCGTCATCAACATTGGAAAAATAATCCAAAGCAAATAAAATCTTCTTTTGGATATCTTCATCCATATTTGGATTGTCCTCCAACAATTTAAATAGATGAACAAGGTCATTGATCAATTGAACCTGTATTGAATTCAAAGTACCATTTTGAAGCAGAGTTTGGAGTTTTTCCGGTACTGATTTCATTAACTCATTCTTCCTGGATAAATCAAATTTGTGAATCTGGTCCAAGTAGACTAATTTGTCCTCTTGTGTAAGAGTAAATGTATTTTCTTGAGTGTTCATTTATTTGATCAACATCAACTTCTCAACCTGGAAAAAATTGGCTGATTTCATAATAACAAAATACACTCCGGACGAATATGAATTTCCATTCCAAATAATTTGGTGGTTTCCAGCATGAAGATTCTCATTAATGAGTGTTTCGATCAATTGTCCCTGAATATTATAAACAGATACATTAACATCGGACAGTTCAGGAATTGTAATTTGAATGTTTGTCACAGGATTGAATGGATTGGGATAGGCGGGGGACATAAAAAATAATTCAGGTGTAATGGAAATACTTTTGCTCAAAATTAATCTTTCCAAATCACCAGAAAACTCTAACACTTGAACACCCGAACACTCAAAAATATTATCACTTTCATCAACAATTTCCCATCTTTCGCTATCTATAATATCACATTCAAAATATAGTGGTTCACCATTATTCATCACTTCAATGACACATTCATCCATTAAACAAAGTTTTGAATTGTTAGAAAATCGTATATCTTTCGCTGGTGCCGGAGGCTTGGGAGGGAGACTGTAACTCAATCTTTCTTTTGAATCCATAGAAGAAGAGCCGAAATAGAGTATTTTTCCATTTATTTTAATCGTATTCATGTCTGATTGTTTTTTATCTAAAGGAGGAAGTGTAGCATAATTATCATTCCAATCAGTGGATAAAGAAACTTCTCCAGTACCGAAGGAGCGAATCCAGTATCCATAACCTTGTGCAAGAAAATCTGTATCTGCATATCCTGATGCATTGTATCCAAACAGGGTATTGGGAACAATTAACGAATCTGGGTCATAGGCCCAACCTATTGGTACATTTCCGGAAGGGCCAGCAATAAGATTCCATCCTTCTGTAAGAGAAACGGTCAGTTCATTTATACTACTTCCTGATACTGTGACTGTATCTCCATCATCAAATCGCAGCCAATAACCGGAACCGGGAACTAATGCATCAGTCAGAAAATAACTATCTGTGTATCCATACAACGTTTCCGAAACACTGGAAGGAAAAACAGATAATTGTGAAGGATCTTCCATGTTTACAGAAAGCCCTACCAGGTTCCACCCTGAAATAAGAGAAACATCATATTCACTATTTCCACCTTCAATAACAATAGTCATAGAATTTTCCACTGAATTCATTCCATCATTAAAAAAAGTAAATACTTCATAATTTCCTGATTCCAAAGGAATTTCAAGTTCAAAAAGAGAACCATCACTGTAGGAGTGGTCGTAAGAAAACATTTCACCCGTATAAACCGAACCACCATTGAGCATGATATTATATTCAGCATTTAAAGGAAAGTGATTATCCTCATCGGCGTATTCTGTTTGAAGGTGTACTAAAGACATTCCTGCCGTATCTCCAATGATTTCATAAGATAATTCAGATAGTGTTGGCGGTATATTGATACCAATTTCATAAGATTGGAAATTCGGGTTCATAAAAGCAGGATCGGTCAGGTCTCCGATGACCAAGTCATCAAAACTTGCTGATACCGTAAGTCCCGTTACAACCACCGATTCAAACTCATTGGGCCATTCTCCAAAATCTGGATCATTAAAAATATCAGACATATTTGCTGCCATATACAAATTATTTCCGGTAATAGAATAGTCAATATCAGCCACAAACTCTGGGAAATCTGAGTCCAATTGAAATTTCCACAGTCCAGGATAGAGCAGTCCAAATCCACCATCTCCGTATCCAATTCCATATAAACTTGAATCAGGGTCCTCAGGGTTTAAAAATCCCACCACATATAAATTCCATGGGCCCCAGAATCCTCCTGTTGGGAATCCACCTCCAGCATTTTTCAGGTGAACGTGAACCCTATCATCACTTACTGCAACACTTATTTCTTGAATATCAAGACTTTGGTTACCAGTTTCTTCATCACCAGTTTCATCTTCGCAGGCTGTTAAATACCATGGTGCTGGTACATTATCAATGGCATTGTAAGGGCTTTGAGTAACGGTCACCTCTAATCCTTCAAGGGTTATACCTGCCTGTACCCCGATATGTAATTCTCCGGACACAGGAGTTTGTGCCACTGCCTCAAAGGTGTTCTCATATCCAGGTGTTCCAAGATAATAGGCATCCTCTTCGCTCCAATTATCGTCTTGTCCGTTCCCATAAAAAATAAAAGCGTTTACCGGTCCTGCATTTAGGATGCTATCGGGAATATCTGCATGGAAATACATTGAGCCATTGGAAACAGGTGCTGTGGTTGAAATCCCCAGTAGTTCTGTAAAATCTCTGTCCTGAGCCATACCCAATGGTGGTAGTATTAATTGTCGAGCATCCAATGGGAATGGGAACGGAGGAGTTTTATTTGTTTCTTCTGCAAAAAGGACAATTGATGTTAAGAGAATACTGGTAATTAGTTTTTTCATGTTTAAACTCGTTCTAATAAAGAGATTATAAAATATTTGAATTTTTATACGATTTTTATCGCCTGCAATCTAACCCGTACTGCCCTATTTTAAAAGGACACATTTGCTGGTGAGTATTTTTCCACCGGCGCTGAGGTTGTACATATAAATTCCCGATGAAACTGGGTTATTATTAAAATCCATACCATCCCAAGTGACAGTATGATATCCAAATATCTGGTCTGTATTTACTAATGTATTTACCAGAATTCCAGATAGATTATAGATTCGAACTATGACATTGCCATCAACTGGTAAATAATAATGAATTGATGTTTTATTATTAAAAGGATTCGGATAATTCTGGTTCAGCGTAAATGTATCCGGGAGTTCGGGTACTCGGTTTAGAGTGAACCGCTCTTCCGATGTAACAGTGATTTCTCCTGAGCCTTCAAGAACAAACTGACCACCGCTCCCAGAGGTAAGTACCCAATTCATATGCTCTCCGGCATGTATTTTTATATTGTACTCTACTGTAAGCGTTTCAAATTTGTTTAAGACCTCTATTTCACCCGACTCCAGTACAACCTTCATATCATCTGTAAAACGGGCGTCAAAGGCCATTTTCGGGAATGTGGGGGGTAGACTATACTTGAGCATCTCTCCTTCCAGTACATCCTTACCAAAGAATAGTGTGTTTGAATAAGCTCCGCTTGAGAGTTCCAGTGTATTTGCATCTGAGAGATGGTTTACCTGTTCCACCGTCTTTATGGCAAGAACTGTGGAAGACAATGTTATCTCTCCATCCTGAGTCGCCCTGACCCAGTAGCCCATACCCGGATCAATAGATTCAGGACTGTAATAGACTGCGTCCAGTCCATAAATCGTACCATCCTGAATAATATCCTGTGCGTAAACATCTTCTGTTAAAAGAGAAGTGCTCAATCCTGAGAACAGGTTCCATCCTTCCGATAGACTAATGGTCAATTCATTAGTGGGAGTTCCTGTAAATCCAACCGGACCATCTGATGTCAGTTTTAAAAGATAGCCTGTACCTTGCTCAATGGTCTCTTCAGGCTGGTAAGTACCTTCAAATGAATAGAGGGTTCCACTCTGTGCATTTGGAAAAAGGATCTGATAGTTCGCATCTTCTACCTCTAATGGTAGGCCCACTATGTTCCATCCCGATTGATAATCCACTGTAACACTGCCCTGATCACAATTGGATGTATCTTGGTAACCTACATACTCGTCTATACATTCTGGATATGGTGGACATAAATAATTACCTGTAATATCAAATGAGAGATTATCACTATAATTAACATCTAAGTCACAAATATCCTCGGGTATGTAATCAGATAAATAATTATACTCTAACCTTAATTGTTCTATTTCAGTTAGTTCGTTAATATTTTCTGGGATAGGTCCTGATAGTTGGCAATAAATATAAGCACCACACATAATACTTGTTAATCTTCCATTTTCCCAT
>CAZBBE010000026.1:0-13701 GCA_964489755.1 uncultured bacterium
AGAACATAAGGCTTATGAAAAGTAAAAACAAACATGTTATTGTTGTGGGTGACCGCGTACTTATCCGTCCGGACACCGGAGAAAAAAAATCTGCAGCGGGGTTGTACTTACCACCTAGTGTGATAGAAAAACAGGATGTACGAGGTGGAATCGTAGTGGAAGTGGGACCAGGTATCCCTTTGGGAAATCCGGAAAACGACCTGTCAGAACCGTGGCAAAAAATGGATAATTCGAAAACAAAATATATTCCTCCGCAGGCTCACGTGGGAGACTATGCACTGTACTTGAATAAAGCATCCATAGAAATTAATGTTGAAAATGTAGAATACCTCATCGTTTCACAATCAGCAATTCTTGTATTGATCCGTGATGATTTTAGCAGTATCGGAGATTAATTTCCAATAGGGATTGTTGTCCATATTTTAGACAACCCTATGTGTACTTTTATGATAGTTATGAAATTTAATAATTGGCAATAAATAAACTTAGAATCAATTATTTTTACAGTTTTTATTGTTTAAATCATACCTTATCTGAGTAATCACAGAAAACCATCAAATAAGTTGAAGGATACTCACACTATAACCTCTAAAACAAAAGCAGGCATTTATATCCATATCCCTTTTTGCAAGACCAAATGCATGTATTGCGACTTTTACTCCATTACTGAAAGGGAAAAGGATGTGAATAATTTTGTGGAAGCGCTTTGTACAGAAATTTCCCGTTCTCCATTGGATGGATATCCATGGATATTTAACACGTTATTTATCGGTGGAGGCACTCCCTCACTCCTAAACGGAAATCAACTTGAATCCATTTTAACAACCCTATCAAAAAAAATATCCTTTTCTAATTTGATTGAAAAAACCATAGAAATAAATCCCGGAGAAGCATCTTTGGAGATATTAACCGATTTTCGTTCTTTAGGGGTGAACCGTGTCTCCATGGGAGTTCAATCTCTGGAAGAAGAATTATTAACATTTTTGACTCGATCTCACTCAGTCAACCAGGTATTTGAAACATTTGACCATGCCCGTACAGCAGGATTTAAAAATATAAACTGCGACCTCATATACGGGATTCCTACACAAACACCTGATATTTGGAAGCGTGACATGAACCAAATTATTGAGTTGGGGGCCGAGCATATTTCTGCTTATTCTTTAACAGTTGAAAAAGGGACTGAACTTTTTCACATGGTGAATTCTAATAAAGTGACCATGCCTGGTGAAAGTATTAGTGCAGACTGGTTTACCTTGACAAGGTCCTATTTATCACAGCATCAATACATTCCGTACGAAATATCTAATTTCTCCAAACCAGAGAAAGAATGCTGGCATAATCTCCATTATTGGAACATTGATCCTTACATTGGTTTCGGTCCATCTGCGCACAGTTTTGACGGTGAAAAAAGATGGAATAATGTGCGATCTTTGGACCAATACACGAAAAAAATGGAAGCGGAATTATCTCCGGTTTCTTCAACTGAAGTCCTGACCACAACCCAGAAATTGAATGAAAGAATCGGGTTTGGTCTGCGATTAATAGGGGGCATTGATTTAGACAAATTTTCGGAAATCCAAAAAAAACAATTCAACCAAAATATGAAGAAACATCGAAATAAGTGGGATGATTATATTGAAAAAGATGGAAAGAAAATTAAATTACAGGAAAGAGGATTTGCATTTGCTGATGCAATTGCTGTGGATTTACTGATTTAATAGATAAGTTTAGATATTAATATGTAAAATGTTTTATCGCTTCACCTTCTCCACCAATTCGTGCCATCGCTTCCATTCCTAATTTGATATGAAGTTCAACATATTTACGTGTTACTTCCCTATCTGATTCCTCAGTTTTAACTCCTTCAGGAATCATTGGAGTGTCTGAAACCAGCAAAAGTGCTCCTCTGTTAATCCCGTTGGCGAATCCTGTAATGAATATGGTTGCTGTTTCCATATCAATCCCTAATACTCTAATTTTTCTTAAATAGTTTTTGAATTCATCGTCATGTTCCCATACTCGGCGATTGGTTGTGTAAACCACTCCCGTTCGATACTCTATTTTACGTTCAACCAGAATCTGAGATACATGTTTATGTAATTTAAATGAAGGCATTGCAGGAACTTCTTTTGGAAAATAATCGTCACTGGTGCCTTCTCCTCGAATTGCAGCGATTGGAAGAATAAAATGTCCCAATTCTGTTGTTTTTTTTAATCCACCGCATTTTCCCAGAAAAAGCACCCCTTTTGGAGTTACACAGGATAATAAATCCATAATAGTGGCTGCATTAGCACTACCAATCCCAAAATTAATAATACTTACTCCCTGTGAATTTGTTGCAGAAGTCATTGGTCCGCCTATTCCGTTAATAGGAACATTAAACGTTTTAGAAAATTTTTCTACATAATTCTGAAAATTCGTTAACAAAATCCATTTTCCTAATGAATCAGGCTCAGTCCCTGTATACCTTCGTAACCAATTCCGAGTTATTTTATCTTTTTTAATTATAATTCTAATGTAAGAGAAACTGGGCAGTGATCTGAACCCATAATTTTATCATGAATATCAGCATCAATGACATTTTGAGTGAACCCTTCATTCACAAAAAAATAATCTATGCGCCAGCCCACGTTCCGTTCCCGGGCACCAAACCGATAGGTCCACCATGAATACCTATCCGGTTCTGGATGAAACATCCGAAAAGTATCCACCCATCCGTTTTCTACATAAATATCCAGCTTTTCTCTTTCAATAGGCATAAACCCGGAATTTTTGATGTTATCCTTCGGTCGAGCCAGATCAATGGGATGGTGTGCTGTATTCCAATCACCGGTCACAATCACATGTAATCCGGATTGAATCTGTTCATTGATAATGGGAAGCAGTTCATCATAAAAATCTAGTTTATATTGAAGTCTGTCATCATTTTTTTGTCCATTGGGGAAATAGATATTGTAGAGTAGAAAGGACTCATGTTCGGTAATCAGTACTCTGCCTTCACTATCAAAACGGTCTATACCTAACCCTTCCTGAATAAAAAGAGGTTCGGTTTTACAAAAAGTTGCCACACCACTGTATCCTCTGCGTTCGGCAGAATGAAAATAGGTGTGATAACCATGACTATTTAACAGGGTATCAGATAATTGGTCCACTGCCGCTTTTGTTTCCTGAACACAAAGAATGTCTGGTTTGGTTATTTCCAGCCAATCCAAGAATCCTTTTCTTTCCGCTGCCCTGATACCATTGACATTCCAAGAATATAATCTCATTTATTCCCCGATATTTATTTTAGATGATTTCAAATCAATCAATTTCTTTATTTTTCTTTTCTGACACGGTATAAAATATACTGTTGATTAGGGAAAAAATATTTAACTTTTAACATCATAGAATTTGATAAAGGAAAATATCTTGGGCCAAAGAACACGTAAACGGAAAAGAATAAAAAATAATAGTACATCCTTATTTCAGGAATATAATTTTGAAATTCTTGTTTTAGGATTGTTTGGACTGGGATTTTTCCTCTTGTGGGAAAAATGGAATATAAAATCCATTACATGGAGAGCTGTCACAAGTAGTACCTTAAGTATTGCTACATTTTTAAGGAATATTTCCGTTTGGGTTGGAGATATTATTTCGGGAGTAGAAACATCTGACATTATTGGAATTGTATTAATCCTGATCGCTTTTATTTTGGTACTAAATCGTGCTCGTAACAGGATTATTGATCATCATCCAAACTTATCATCCTGTCCAAAGTGTGATACAGATTTACGGCGGACTCACCGAAAACTCAAGCACAAAATTCAGGCTTGGTTTTTAACTTGTAAGATAAAAAGATTTAAATGTAGGTCATGTTCTTTTGATGGAATAGCAATGGTAAGAGGGGAAAAATAGAATATCCCAACCTCGCTGTGAAACCATTTGATTCAATCCTGCCTGAACTCTAAATTCGCCCCGTTTTTTAACTTGTTAATCCAGTGATTCAATAGGGTTGAGTTGGATCAAATAATTTCCCTGATAATAAAAAAGGATTATATAACTGGCCCGTTCGTCTAGTGGTTAGGACTCCAGGTTTTCATCCTGGCAACAGGAGTTCGATTCTCCTACGGGCTACTCGCCGAACCCCATTGAAAAACCGGGTATTTATTTCTAATACAACCAATTCATTTCTCGGAAGAAGACCTTTCTCTACTTTGTTCGTGAATAATATTTTACCTTAAATTTACAGCATGAATCTACCTCTCCACCCTGCCATCGTTCATTTCCCGATTACCCTTTTCATTACCGCATTTATCATGCAGGCACTCCATGTATGGAGACCGTACTGGATCTGTAGGACAACATCCATTTGGCTCTTGGGAATGGCTGTTTTGACCTCATTTGGAGCCATGCTTTCCGGACAGAGAGAAGCGATTAAAAGTGGAGAGGAAGGTCATGAATTAGCAGTTCTTGAGTCCATTAAAAATCATGAATTAATCGCGACAGTCACAACATGGGGTTCGTTGGTTATTTTTCTCCTCTGGTTATACCTGTTCATTAAATATATGGAAGATAAAAGAATTGATAATTTAGCTCTGGCATTTTTAGGGTTACTGAGCCTTTCCGTTATAGTCACTAGCTATCTTGGCGGAACACTGGTTTATATTCATAGCCTTGGAATTCGATAAATACATATATAATGAAGAAAATTGCAGTATTTGGCGGAACCGGATTTGTAGGGTCTCATATCATTAAAGAACTTGTGACAATTGAATGTACTCCTAAAGTGCTGGTAAGGGAGGGCTCCGAGAAAAAATTGCTCCATTCGGATCGCTGTTCCATTATCTCAGGGGATATTTCCTCCGTGAAAAATATCGAGAAAACACTATCGGGAACAGAAGCGGTGATTTACGTGATTGGGATCATTCGAGAATTTCCTCAAAAGGGAATTACCTTTGAAGAATTACATTTTCAAGCTGCTATACGCTGCATGAAAACAGCTTTGAATCTGGGTGTAAAACGATTTATTCTCATGAGTGCAAACGGGGTAAAACCAAACGGAACGAATTACCAAAAAACAAAATACATGTCTGAACAATATTTAAAGGATACTGATTTGGATTGGACTGTATTTCGACCATCTCTCATTTTTGGGGACCCTCAGGGGAAAATCGAATTTTGTTCACAATTAAGAGATGATATGCTCTCAATTCCACTACCTGCTCCTCTTTTTTATAAAGGAATCGTTCCCAAAAATGCAGGGAGTTTTTCCATGTCCCCTATTAATGTAAAAAATGTTGCTGAATTTTTTGTTAAAGCATTGGACGAAAAATCAACTTTCCACCAGACCTATGAAATTGGAGGGGTAAATTCATTTTCTTGGAAAGAATTAGTTTCCATCATAGCTACAGCAAGCGGTAAGAAAAAATGGAAAATCCCCACGCCAGTATTTCCTGTTAAAATTATGGCGTCTGTATTTGACCGGTTTCCCTGGTTTCCCATTACCAGAGACCAATTGTCAATGCTTTTGGAGGGTAATATGTGCGATCCAAAAAAATTATTTGAAGAATTTGATATTGAACCCTTAGATTTCTCAGCAACAAATTTATCATATTTACGTGCGGAATGAAGAATTTTACATTTTGTTTTTACATATCAATCTTTTTGACCATGCTTTTCGGTAAATCAACTGTTAGTGTTGGGATGAAAGCGCCTAATTTTCGGCTCCCGGATCAAGATAGCACTACCCATCAGCTCAGCGATTATATTGGTTCAATGGTTGTTCTTTATTTTTTCCCCATGGCAGATACCCCCGGATGAAGGAAGGAGGCGTGCGGGTTCCGTGACCAATTTGAAACATATGAAAATGCAAATGTAAAAATAATCGGTGTCAGTTTCGACACACCGGATAAATTAAAAACCTTCCGAGATAAATACAGTATTCCATTTCCATTTTTATCTGACAGGAAAAAATCGGTTGCTAAGATGTATGATGCCAAAGGATGGTTTTTTCCTAAAAGAGTTACATTCATTATTGATCGTGAAGGAATGATTTGCCATATCATCCGCAATGTGAATGTTCATACTCATGGGGGGGATATATTAGAAACAATTACTGATTTATTAGAATAAAAATGGTTACTGGCAGGTTTCATTTAGGAAAAATAAATCCTGCATGTTTAATTTCGGTGTTCTATTTAAGGAAAATTAATAATGACTGAAAAAATATCTCCAAAACAATTTTTATTAGTTGGACTATTACTTATTGCTGCTTTCAGCCGCCTGATTCCTCACCCACCTAATTTCACGGCATTGGGCGCCATGGCATTGTTTGGAGGAGCCTACATATATAGTCGCTTTATGGTATTGTTATTACCGCTTGGAGCACTATGGTTCAGTGATATTTTTCTCAATAATATGGTTTACAGCGAGTTTTATGATGGATTTGTCCTTTTTCCTACAGGACATGTTTGGGTATATGCAAGTTTCATTTTGATTACTTTATTGGCAAGAATTTTATTGACCAGTGTGAATATGAGGTCGGTTGGTTTATCGGGGTTCAGTGCAGCACTCATCTTTTACCTTGTGTCCAATTTCGGAGTTTGGACAGGAGGTATCATGTATCCCCTAACATTGGATGGTCTTTTAACATGTTATATTGCTGGATTGCCCTTTTTCGGGTGGACACTATTAGGAAACACTTTTTATTGTACGGTTCTTTTTGGATGTTTTGAACTTGCCAATAAAAAAATACCTGTTTTACAAATAAGATAGTTTTTTCCATAATAGAATCGACAAACACTAATTATATCTCTTAGAGAAGTTTTTTGGACTAACTCAAGCGAAAAAACTTTAATTCAGTTGTGAATGAACTATATCTTCCCTGCAAAATTCTGATGAATCATTAATAGGAGGACTAATATGAAAACACCTGAAAAAATTCTCCATCAAACAAAAAGCTTTACACTACCAATATTGGTGTTATATCAGGCAGTGTTTTGCACTGAAGTATCTAAAAAAAACATTGAAATAGAGGATTATTTTTCGCAGTCTTGGATCAGTTCGTCACTGATCTCTCCGGATGGCAAATATGTAGCATACTTAGAAAGACGATGGAACAAAGAAAAGGATAAACGTGATACAGACCTTTGGGTCGTTTCGGTAAAAAATAAAGATCCATACAGGCTAACATTTGATGGAAAATATAAAGAGCAGGTTCAGTGGAGCCCTGACAGTGATTTTATCTATTACAAAGCATCCCACAACAGATCCAAAGAAGAGCACCCACCATACAACGGAACATCTCAAGTATGGAAAATTTCTCTAACTGGTTCAATTGCTGCTCCCATTACCCAAGTAAAAAAAGGGATAGGCTTCTTTCAGCTTTCAGAGAATGGCAGGTCCATTTACTATACAACAAAGAAAAAATCAGTTTCGAATGATTGGAAGGAGCTAAAAGAAGAGTTCAGTGAGCTGGGATACGGTCATGGTGTTGTCAAGTTTTCAAAAGTATGGAAATTAAACCTAAAAACATGGCGCACATCCAAATTGATTGATAACAACCGCGTATTTACTGATATAGCTGTATCACCCAATGAAAATTATTGTGCTGTTGTGAGCAAGCCTGATGAAACATTATTGAGTGGAGAAGGGTGGTCTTATATTGAGGTCCACGATCTGATAAGTAAAGAATCTACGGTTGTAACACCCGATGGGTGGAGAGCATCACACCCTGCACCACACGGATGGCTGGATAATCTGGAGTGGTCTCAAGATAGCAGGGCACTTGCTTTTACAGTAGGGTTTGATGGTTATCCCGCAGAAATAAATGTGATCGAACAAGCGGAAAACAACTGGGACTTATTTCAATTAGATAGACCTTCCGGAGTCCATGTTGACCATGGACTAAGCTGGAAGGGTTCTTCGAGAAATTTAGGTTTTGTTGGCGAAGAGAAAGCTCGTCAAAGAGTGTATATGATAAAAAATATAAAAAATGGAAAACAGGGAAAAAATGAAACCTTAGTTCCTGGAGATGTGGTCGTGGATCATTATTCATTTAATGACTCTGGTAAACAGTTAGTAGTCACACTCTCAACTCCTGATACCCCACATGATATTTATTTAATTTCAACTAACAGTGTCCCAACCCGCCTGACCCAGGTAAACCCTCAAATTGAAAAATGGAATATTCCCAATATTTCTATTTTTTCATGGCAGGGTGCAAATGGCGATAAAGCAGAGGGTATTCTTGAACTACCAGACGATTACGATGGAAATAGTCCTCTCCCATTGGTAGTTGCAATTCATGGCGGACCAACCTCTGCATCTCTCTTCCAATTTCGATTCTGGATTTACGGTCATGGACTGCTCCCTTCCAAAGGGATCGCTGTTTTTGCTCCCAACTATCGCGGATCTACGGGATATGGGGATAAGTTTATGATTGATCTTATTGGTCAAGAGAATGCTATTGAGGTAGAAGATATCCTGCTCGGTGTTGATGCGCTGATTGAGCAAGGAATTGCCGACCCGGAAAAATTAGGAATCATGGGGTGGAGTAATGGTGGATATTTGACCAATTGTATTATCACGAAAGACCAAAGGTTTAAGGCTGCAAGTTCAGGGGCAGGTGTTCTGGATCAGGTTATGCAGTGGGGGATCGAAGATACGCCTGGACACGTGATGAATTACATGGAAGGACTTCCGTGGGAGGTCCCGGAAGAATATCAGAACGGATCGCCGCTATACCATCTGGATAAAGTGGTAACGCCAACGTTGATCCATGTTGGAGAATTTGATGAACGTGTACCAGTACAACACTCAAAAACACTTCACAGGGCACTCCATATTTATCGTGATGTTGATTGTGAACTTATCATATACCCTGGTGAGGGACACGGATTAACAAAGTATTCACACAGATTAGCAAAACTAAAGTGGGATATGGCATGGTTTGAAAAATATTTACTGGGGAAGGTTGAAACTGAATAAGATATAGATCATGAAATTAATTGATCTGAGGAGTGATACGGTTACCCTTCCGTCACCGGAAATGTATGAAGCCATCGTAAGTGCAGAACTGGGTGACGATGTGTTTGCAGAGGACCCCACAGTGAATGCACTGCAGGAAAAGGCAACAGAAATTACTGGAAAGGAAGCTGGATTACTTGTCCCCAGCGGGACCATGGGAAACCTAGTGAGTATACTTACACATTGCAAGAGGGGAACGGAAGCTATTTTAGGAGATCAGTCCCATACTTTTTTGTATGAGTGCGGAGGAATCTCAGCTTATGGCGGGATTCATTCCAGGCAATTGAAAAACCATCCTGATGGTACCATGGAATTATCAGATATCCGAAAAGCGGTTAGAAGCCATGATGATCATTTTCCGGTAACCTCCCTCATCTGTCTGGAAAACACCCATAACCGTTGTTCCGGTGCACCCTTGTCCGTTGACTATATGAATTCAGTTTCAACCATTGCAAAAGAAAAAGGAGTAAAAATTCATGTGGATGGTGCTAGGATCTTCAATGCTTCTGTGGCACTATCTGTGCCCGTTTCAATACTGGTAGAACGGGCACACTCAATAACATTTTGTATGTCCAAGGGGCTGGCAGCTCCCGTGGGATCGGTAATCTGTGGAACCAAAGATTTTATTTCAGATGCAAGACGTATTCGTAAATCCTTAGGTGGAGGAATGCGGCAGGCCGGTGTTATCGCTGCAGCGGGGCTTAGATCACTTAACTCCATGGTTGACCGCATCCAGGAAGACCATGAAAATGCAAGAATGCTTGCAGAAGGATTAAGTGATATCCCGGGTATTTTTGTTGATACAGAAAATGTTTGTACAAACATTGTTTTTTTTAATATGAAGGTTGACCATACCTTCGACCCTGTAGAAAAAATGAAAGATGAAGGTATTCTATTCTTTCAAACCAGTCCCGGAAGATTTCGGTTGGTGACTCATTACGGAATTACCGCTGATGATATTTCAACCGCTCTCCAGTGTTTTTCGCAACTGGTCAATTAAACTAGGTCAGGATTTATTGATCAGATAAACACCAGATATTGCCAGCACACTGCCCAATGCCGTATTCCAGTCCAAGCTCTCACCCAGGATGACCATGCTGAACCCCATTGCCGTTACCGGAACAGAAAAAATATAAGCACTGGCTTTTCTGGAACCCAGACGAACCGCCGCCAAAAAATAAATCGTGGTTCCAAATACCAGAGCTCCCGCTGACAAAATAAAAAGATTTAGCCAAAAATTCCATCCATAATTAAAAACGGAAAAGAGAGGTTCATTCACAGACATAAAAAATGAAAACAATCCAGCAATAGTTATGGACCAAAAACTATATGGAATGAAGTGAAGTTTATTCTTGGATGATGTGGTAATTAATGTAACAAATGCCCATGATATTGCAGCTAAAAGAAAATGGATGTTTCCATTCTGAACAAGATCACCATAATTGACCGACCATATTTTTATAATTAATGCTCCACCTGTCAAGCCAAGGAATGCTCCCAAAATATCTTTTGATTTCAATAAATCTTTTAAGATTACTACTGCCAGTAGGGAGGTGAAGATTGGATTCAGGGTCGTTACAAGAACTCCTCCTGCACCAGCAAATCCCAGTTGAGTTCCACGAAAATAAAAATAATTATAGACAGTCATGAAAAATCCATTCAGGAAAACAAACTTGAAAGCGTTTTGTGGTATTTTAAAAGAATGATTTGTCCATTTCATGATGGGAATAAAACAAATGGTCGCCAGCAAAAATCTCCAAAACATTGACAGGGGAGGAGATGTATAAACACCCAGAATTTTTGCATTGGTCCAGGATAATCCCCACACTGCCATAGCAAACATCAAGGCAATCTGGAGTTTAAATTGAAAAATGGATCGCAGCTTCAATTATATTTATATCCGTAAAACCAGTGATTTGTAACCGATCCAATATTGCGTACAGTATGATTCATACCTGCAGGGATCAGAAGCTCATCCCCTATTTTGGGATGCAAAATATTACCGTCCATTTCCAATTCAATTTCTCCATCAATGAGCATCAGAAGTTCATCGGTGCCGTGAACAAAATCTGCCCAGATTTTTCCTGGAGGATCAATCCAGATATCACATGAAAATCCTCGACCGTACCAATCTTTTCTTACAGCACTATGGTCAATTATCAATTGATGCTATCCTTTTGTTTTCTTTCAGGTAAAGAATCCATACAACCAGACAATTAATGGTTAGCCCCCATACACCTGCATGGATACCCCAGGGTTTTGCTGGAATTGGAAGCCCCATCATATTTGAACCAATGATGAAAAGCGCTACCCCTGTTCCTGCGAGAATCCCAGACAGAATCATATGTTTGTTTAATTTATTTATGTGTATTCCTAAAATAATTGCCGGTGCGATCTGGCATAAAAGTTCCAGTTTTATTTCCATGAGTCGCCAGATGGTGTGGGGGAGGTGAATTGCCAGTATGGCAGCAAGTGCCATGATCATCCACGAAAATATTTTACCCAGCAGGGTCAGGGTCTTTTCATCTGAACGTGGTTTTATCCTGCGGTAAATATCCTGAGTGGACAGGGAGGAAATAGCCAAAAGCGCAGAATCAACAGTAGACATAATAGCAGCAATTGCAGCAGAAATAAACAAGACAAGAGCGGGTGCAACAACAGGATTTTTCTCTGCTAAATCTGATAAAATCAGGAGTGTGATGTGCTCTGTATCTTTTCCTGAAAATCCGGGGAATTGGGTTGCACCAACAATACCTACGGTGATAATGAACAGTGTTGTTACAAATGGCATGAAGACCATGATTTGAAATGACTTTTTTAGAGAAGACTCGTCCTTGGCAGAATAAATTCTTTGAATGGCATGAGGATAAACTGAAATTCCTGCAAATAAAATAATAATGGTGCTGAACCAAAGCCGTTTTTCGCCCCAGTCCGGTGGCGCCCAAAAATCTGTATTAGTCTTAATTTGAGATGAGATCAATCCACCATAATAAACCTGAACTAAAACAAAAATGAAAACCACCCCCAAAAGTAAAAGAATTCCCTGGATCACATCTGTCCAGGCAACACTTCGCATGCCCCCCAGTGTTTCATAAATGACCATGATCAATGAAAGCAGAATAATTCCGTTTACAAATGAAACTGCACCGCCGGTAGATGCTTCTACAATGATGCCTATAGCTTTTAAATTAGTTACAATATAATTTCCTAAAGCAATGATTGAGAGAATGGTAATACATATAGTAAGTGAAGTACTTTGATAACGATGCTGGATAAAATCACCAATAGTGATGAATTTGTGCTTTCTGGAAAGGCGAAAGAGACGGGGAGCAAAAATAAAATATGCGCCAATTACAGAACACATAAAGGTCACTGTAACCAAAGCAGTATATCCATTTCGATAGGCTCTGCCTGCAAATCCAATCAGGGTATTTCCGCTGTATTGGGTCGCATAAAGTGTTAAAAATAAAACGAAAAACCCCATTCCCCTTCCCGCTAAATAAAAATCTGCTAATGAATTTTCTTTCATGTAAAATCTACCCATCAATCCAATTCCAATCAGTGAAAAGAGGTAAAGTAAAAGAAAAACCGTTCCACCTGTGGAAAGTAAAGGAGCGTTCATCTATCCTCCTCATGGGAGTCTTCAGTGTAGATGTTCCAGTATTTTTTTATGAGAAAATAGATAAAACAGGCATACACAAATGTAAATGATAATGAATAAAATGCCCAGATTGGCATCCCGAAAATAGATATTGAATCGTCATCAAAAAAGAACCAGGGAACTGTTAGGAGTAAACTTGTGAATGAGTAAAGATAAAGATGATTTTTTTTCATGATTTTTATAACAGGAATAGTTTAAAACTGATACTGCAATTTAATTATATTCCACGCCCTAGATATTTCAAAATGTGGAATATCTTTTATTTAATTAATTGGTGTATTATTAATCAAAAAAGGTAGGATTAGTGAAAAAACAAATTATTAATAATTTTAGTCTCATAATTTTTGTTTTGTCTGTTTCTATTTTAACAGCACAAAATTGGCAGGGTGGTGGTCGTGGAAATATGCCTGCCATATGCGAAGTATCAGGAACTATTGTAGATTCGGAATCCGGGAACCCTATCGAGTATGCTTCCGTGTCAGTTTTACTAAAAGACGGAAGTATAGAAACCGGCGGTGTAACAGACTCAGAAGGCAAATTCCAAATTGGAGAGATGAAACCCGGTAATTACACTTTAAAAATAGAATTTATGGGTTATGCATCACAAACCATCAGTGACATTGAACTATCGTTTCGAGGGACAACAAAAAAAGATGTAGGAGAGATTAAATTAAAATTGGTTTTACTTGAGATGGAATCAGTCAATGTTGTGGAAGACAGACCTGTTTTTGAATTTGAAACGGATAAAATGATCTATAATACTTCGGATGATATTATATCTGATAGCGGAACGGCAGAAGATGTACTGAATAAAGTTCCCATGGTTACGGTAGATCAGGATGGTGTCGTGGCATTGAGAGGAAATCCCAATGTTAAAATATTGGTCAATGGACGCCCCAACCGTACCGGGGCAGGAAATAATGATGTAGATAACATTCCAGCTTCATTGATCGATAAAGTGGAAGTCATTACTTCTCCCTCTGCAAAATATGATCCCGATGGAATGGCAGGCATCATCAATATCGTTA
>CAZBBE010000027.1:0-13500 GCA_964489755.1 uncultured bacterium
GTTTGGCCGAACCCATATTTTGGGTACAACCCCGAAGAGAGAACATCCCTTGAAAGACGGGTAACCTTTACCCACCTTCCTGAGGCGGACGGAACTGCAACAATTAGAATATTTAATTTAGCAGGTCATCTGGTCAAAAAACTGGATCACAATGACGGCACACAGTTTGAAGTGTGGGATTTAACGAATAACTTTAATATACCAGTATCGAGCGGGATGTATATTGCACATATTGTGACGGATCAGGGTGATATGGTTATAAAAATAGCTATTGTGCAACCCGAAGAACGTATAGATGTCTATTAATAATTTGAAGGAGACAGTAATAATGAAAACAAAATATTCTTATTTTATTTTAATGGGTGCACTGGTTGTCAATGCTTTTGGCGGTACGATCAAATCAAATGGAACCGCGGGAGCAACCCAATTAAGCGTTCCCGTTGGTGCACATGGGATTGCATTAAATGGATCTAACCTTGCCACTGTTTCGGGAGTAGAAGCGCTCTATTACAATCCTGCCGGCGCCTCTAATTTAGGAAGTTCATTTGAAACCATGTTTTCTAATATGTCCTATATTGCTGACATTAAAGTCAACTATGCTGGCTTTGTGAGCAATATTGGTAATTCAGGAACATTTGGCTTGAGTATAAAATCATTTAATTTTGGTGGTATTTTGCGTACAACGTCAGATAACACAGAAGGTACAGGTGAAACATTCTCTCCCAATTTTATGACCATTTCAGCCACATGGTCAAAAGCATTAGCTGATAGAATGCGTTTTGGGGTGAACATGAAATATGTTCAGGAAGAAATATTGAGAACTTCTGCTTCAGGCCTTGGTTTTGATATGGGGATTCAATACAGCTTTAGCGATCTCCCAATGAAGATCGGGGTTGTATTAAGTAATTTAGGAACCAGAATGCAGTATGGCGGATCTGATTTGGAACAAAAACTACCTCCGGATGAATCTGAAGAAGGATCAATCAATGAACCTTTTCAGATTGTATCTGAACCGTTTGAAATGCCTGTAGAAATGAACATTGGTGTATCTTATGAAGCAATCCCCGGTCTTCTAATTCAAGGAACTTTTAATAATAAAAGTTCATCAAATAATGAGTTACGCTTTGGCAGTGAATACAGCATGTCTTTTGGTAATGCATCCGTATGGATAGGAAGCGGCCTGTCAATAGCAAACATTGATGATGAAAAACCGGATGATGTGTCACAAGCTGATTGGAGTGAATCAACTGATTCAAATTTTGGTACAACGTTTGGTGCCGGGATAGTTTATCCCCTTGGAGAATTAACCATAGGCCTCGAAGTCGCCCAAAGAACGGTTATTGATTATTTTGATAACAATCTGGTTTATTCATTAAAAATATCTTTTTAACTTAAAAGTAAGGTATAACTATCTTTAAAAAGCCCCGATTTTCGGGGCTTTTTATTTAAACAGAGCTTGAAGTAAAGTATATAACTCTTCATAAGGCAATCCCTGCCCTACGTAAAACTCCCCATCTTCATTCTGCAAAATCATTTCCCAGTGAAGGTGCGCCCCATCCTTTTTTCCGTAAGTAGATGCTTCCGTTCCTGTGTTTCCCGTTTTTGCGAAATATTCTCCTGCTGAAACATTGACCTCCGGTTTTATATTCTCATTTATATAAGAAAGATGAGCATAAATAGTAATGACACGAAATCCAGGGATCAAATCCAGACCGTGATCCAAAATAACGGTTTTTCCTAATAAAATATGTTCGAACACATCCGATGGCGTCCGTTTTATATTTGAGGCGCTTTTTAACAATGATTTTCTGAACTCAGGACTAATTTCTTCAAAACTATTATCAGCACGAAGAACAGTCCCGTCTGCAACTGCCATCACAGGAGCTCCCCAGTTAGCAAAAAAATCAATTCCCCGGTGGATTCCCTTTCTGTATTCCCGCGGTGCATTGGGCAGGAGTTTTGCATTTTGGGGAACCTGAGTTCTTTCACAGGGAAAGATTAGTTTTGGTAAGGGTGTTTCATCCCAGTTTAGTGATAACAGATTATTTTTAAAAAGCGGATAGAAAGCTTCAGACTGCCGTTGAACATATAGAGTCATCAGTTTTTCTTTAATTTTAATTAAAAGACCATGATTTGCTGTGAACACCATTTCAACGGACCCCAGAGAAGAAGAAACAGAGAAAAGCCCGTAAAGTGTGGTTCTATCAATTTCTTTCTTAAGGATAGATTTTAAGGATGATTTCAGTGAGTCATCAGGTAAAGAATTAAAGAGGGTATCTGAAACTGATTCAAGTAGTAATTCAGAGTATTTTTCTGGCAGGCGATTGAATGTTTTCCCCGCAGGAATAATTACTTTTACTGTATCAAGCCCCTCGGATACTGAATATGTTGTTTCGTTTAAAAACCGTTTCCCAGGAAGAGGATGTTGTGTACAGGACACAATTAGAAAAACAGGTAGGAAGAAAAAATATTTTTGGGATGTCACAATAATCAGGAGATATAATCTATGAGCATTTTAAGTCCGCCTGTGAAAGCAATAATAGGGTCCCCGCGGGAGATAGAAGCGGTTGAGACCGGCGCAAGAATTGACTCTTCCTTTGTGGCTTGGAAAAGGAAATCACCTTCCACAAAAACCTGAACAACCGGCAGCCTGATGAGCTGAAGGGTTTCCAATAGAGAATATTCGTATTTTGCCCATGCCATGGGTGCAATTAAAATTCCTGATGCAGTATTTCTGTTCCTCTGCAGGAAAGAAACAGCCATGTAAATTTTATGGGTTTGAAATATTTTTAGTTCTATTTCCGTGTTTCTTACTTCTCGGCGGAGTGCCGTATTAATTTTATCTAAAGTGACGCTTTTCCCCGCTTGGGCGGACTTCACGCCAATCAGGTTCAAGTTTGGTCCTTGAAGTACGAGTATTTTCATTTTAAAATAATTTATTAATGCTGGTTGTTATACTTGGGGAACTCATCTCAACGGTATTATATGTCCCAAAACATAACCGATAATAATCCCAAACAAAAGTGCAACCGTGAGAACACGTGAACGGGTGAGTTGCTTTGAATATCCCTTTTTAATGGCAATGATGGAAACAAAGTAACCCATGGCATTCAACATCCAGAAAAAGGGAATGGTGAATACTTTAATAATGATAGGTCCAATCCAGGGTACCATAGCGATGAGGGCGCCGAATCCGGCAAAAATTTGAGTAAAAAACCCCAATGCTAGTGTAACAAACACAACGATTTTTTCATCAACCCCCATTTTAAGGGCTATAATAATTATCAATAGAATCACGATCCATACAAGGAGATGTTTCCAGCGGAGTTTGAAGAAATCTTTCATTGTCTTAGTGTTGCTGTAACAGTGATTGGTCCTATTTTGACTGATGCTTCCATGATTCTTCCGGGGGATTTTTGCTCTACCCAGATTTGTTTTATTGCCTCAGGTCGGGTAATATTTTGACTAAAATAATCAGACCGGTCAAGCATTTTTATTTGGTTGTTTGAGGGAATTAAATCAAGGCGGAAATGATTACATAAGATAGAATCTCCATCGAATTCCATTTTGACCCTATCTGCTATTAATACCCTAGATTTGAATAAGCTGCCCTCATGCTCCACAGGGAACCATCGAGTATCTAATAAGTCTCCATGTTCTCTGTTAAGCCTCGCAAAAAAAGTAAAAAGGCTCATGCAGGAATCAGGTCTCTGGAAAGATCCAAGCTTTTCATACACAACCTTATTTAATGAAGCGTCCCATTTTCCTGAAAGTTTTTGTTTAAACTCTCCCTGTCGAATAATTTTTTTACAGTGCTGTATCTTATAGGAAGACGTATCAAAGGATGTATTATAATCATTTCTAAATGGGAAGAAATAGTCAATTAACCCGGTGGACCGAGCTGTGATGTACAACTTATCATTTTCAGGATAATGATAGATAATTTCACCGCATTTTATTCCGAAGACTGTAAGATCGTAATAAAGGGTATCAACAGAACCAAACAATAAACTTAGAGATACTCCCAATGTTGTCAAATAAATATTTGGTCTCATGGTTTCCAGCTATATCTTCCCGATACTCCCAATAGTCCCATGGTAGGTATATAGAAAGGTTGAACTAATGACCACATTAAAAATACAAGAAACGAAACCCGGGTTTTGAAAACTCGGCCTCCCAAATATATCACCAATCCTTCAGTACACAATTTGACAAGAAAAATATATATAAGCGAGAAAGAAAATAATCCAAGTATGATATGAAGAAGAATGGAGGTATTTAAAATAAATGAAGAAAGGAGAAACACCAAAAACCACACTCTGGAATGTAATTGTCTCGGTGCATTAGATGCCCACCTAATTCTTTGGTTTATAAATTGGCTGAAAGAATCAACAGGTAGAGTCGTGACGGCACCTCCCGGATCCGGGTTGAAGGTTCCTCCGCCAATTCGGGATATGGATTGAATTAAATAAATATCATCCCCTGAGATTTCATGCGCAACAGGACGAAAACCATCGATTTGGTTAAAAAGTGATTTTCGGTAGGCAAGATTTTGACCAGATCCTGCCCAAACAAATCCCATTCCCATCGCCCCGGCATTTGCGCTCATGAGTGTAAGAAAATCAACATGTTGAAATAAATGAAATAAACGGTTTTCAGCCTTCACAGAAGAAAATCCTGTAACAATGCCCGTACTGCTTTCTAATTCAGCCACCATACTGGAAACCCATGTTGACAGAACCCTGCAGTCCCCGTCAGTAGATAGGATGATGCCCCCCCTTGCGGTAGAGAGGGCTTCTGAAAGAGCATGTTTTTTCGGGGTCATATCTTTTGATTTGCTTGTAATTTTAATTCCCCTGAAGTTATGGTGTTCCTTTATAAAACCAGAAATAATCTTCCAGGTGTCATCAGTTGAGCGGTCATCTGCTATAATAATTTCTAATTTATTTTTCGGATAATCCTGAAAAGTTAAATCATCCAATAACCCACTTAAGTTTTTTGATTCATTTCTTGCTGCTATTACAACAGAGACATTGGGGTAATTTAATAAGGAGAGTTTTCGGGAAGATTTTTTTAACCGATAGAGTCCGGTACTAAATAAAATCGAATAGATACAGTAAATACCAAGGGTGGCCCACATCAACCCTAAGATGAAAATCATACGACCCCAGAAATTACAGATGCAATCAGGAAATAAAGTGTGACTCCGATAATATCAATGCTTGTTGTGACAAAAGGCCCTGTAGCAATGGCAGGATCAATATCAATCTTTTGTAAAATAAGAGGAACCACCGTACCGATACAGGAAGCAATAAGCATAGAGCAGCAAATACTGAGCCCAACAATCATACCAAGGAAGGGAGCCGTATCAACAAAAAGAAACGTAAAACCCCCCAGTAATACTCCATATAGAACTCCCAGCATTAAACCCACACGCAATTCTTTAAATAAAAGTTTCAACTCTCCCCCATCCTCTACTCGCCCGGTTGCTATTCCCCGAACGATGATAGTTGACGACTGAGTACCAACATTTCCCCCCATCCCAATTATGACCGGAATAAATGCCGCCAGCGCTACGGTAGTTTCTAGCATCTGTTCATAGGTTCCGATGATAAAAGCAGCAAGGATTCCTCCGACCCAGCTTGCGAACAACCATGGCAAGCGGGATTTTGCATTTTCCCAGGAGGATTTCAGTAAAATCTCCCTGTCTTTTCCCGCTCCTGCCATTTGAAGAAAATCTTCTGTTGCTTCTTCACGGATTACATCTACCACATCATCAACCGTAACGATACCTAACATGGAGTCATCTACATCAACTACGGGGATTGCAAGATAGTTATATCGGGCGACTATTTTTGCGACCTCTTCCTGATCCGTTTCAGGTCTTACGCTCACTACATTTTTTGTCATGATATCAGTTAGAGAAGATTCGGGCGGAATGGTCACGAGGTCTCTGAGAGAAATCACACCGGTAAGCCTGTTATCGTCATCGGTGACATATAAATAAAACACCATTTCTGATTTTCCTTGACTCTGCAGTTCTTTAATAGCTTCGTGTGCCAAAGTATTCTGGTGAAGAGTAAAGACATTTATGGTCATGATGCTACCGGCACTATCCACCGGATAGGACATAATTTCTTCCACCTCTTCCTGTTTTTCAGCGTTGAAGAGGTCTAAAACGGATTGAGCTTTTTCATCGGAAAACATAGCAAGGATGTCTGCCTGATCATTGGTGCCCAATTTTTGAAATAATTTGGCTATATTTTCCGGAGTTTCATCACCAAGAAGACTAAGGATTATCGGCTCATCCAGTTCAGTCAGAAACTCAGACACCTGGTCCATATCTATCATTAAATTGAACAAGGTTTTTTGTTCAGTGTCTGTAAAAAAGCGATAAAGAACCGCTAGATCTGCAGGATGAGTTTTGGAAATGAGCTTAGTGATATTTGTCTTTGCATGACGTCGAATTAACCGGCGGAATGTATCACGTAAAACAGAAATCTCGTGTTGAAACATTTCTTTTCTCATTATTTGACTCTCGCCCCGAAAGGTATGGAGTTAATAGTTTTGTAACCCCTGAAAAAAAGAAAAACAGCAAGCAGTAAAAATAAAGGAGACACATGGTTTTTCCAGGTGTAATAATTTTCAAGCGGTACATGAAGGTTTTGCATTATTAACGCCAAACCGTTATTCAGTGAATGGAGAATAAGTCCCGGGAAAATACTTCCAGTTTTCCAAGCTAAATATCCCAAAATGATTCCCAATAAATAAATTTGAATTATCCATCCAGGATTCATGTGAAATGCAGCAAAAAACATACTGGTGATTAATATAGCCTTCGTTACATCTTTCCAGTGATTTTCAAGAAACTGTTGTAGGAATCCCCTGAATAAAACTTCTTCACAAAATGGAGCGATAATTACCGTTGCTAAAATGAGTAGAAGAGCATACAAAGGGGTATCAAATTGAACGAATTCTGCTAGTTTTTCAATGTAATCTGGTATAGGAAATACCATACCAACCAGACGGTCAACTTCGTCGGAGAGAATAATTGTTCCCAATGACAAAATAACGACCGGTAAAATACTGTTAAGGGGAATAGATTTTATCCGGAACGATTGGGAAAACGATTCATTTTTTAAATAGATAATGGCAAAAACGGGGAGAACCATAATCCCCTGTCCAATTAAAATGGATAAAATTGTAGGAAAGCGTGAATCAGACTCAGGAAATAGAGCAGTACATACGGATAGAACAAGTACAACCCCAGCAAGTCCAATAAACAGGGAAGCGATCATGATTATAATTACAAATCTGATGGTGAATGTCTTGTTCATAACAGTCTAATTCCGTTGGTAACATAGTGCAGGAAATTACAATTATCCTTAGGGAATGAAAAGAAATTAGGAAACAGAAAAATATTGTTTTAAAAGCTGAAAAACCATCAAACAATAATTAGCAGTTTAATATATATAACCTAATTAATATCTGAACGAACCAAGCGGGATAACAAAATCCCTGCAGATGTTGCAACGTTTAATGATTCTCCAATCCCATATTTTGGAATTGAAATAGATTCATTTAACAATGCTTGGTTTTCTTCTGAAATTCCGTTTGCCTCATTTCCCAATACCAAAACCCACTTCTTTTTCTCTAATGGCTTCTTCCATCTAAGGTATGAAGAGCCGGAAGGGTCGGCACCAATAATAAAAAAGTGTTTTTCAAAAAAATATATCAACGGAACATTTTCATATATATTTAGATTAAAATGAGCCCCCATTCCTGCACGAACTGATTTTGGATTGAATGGGTCGACACAGTTTGGTGAAACAGCCACATTTTGGATTCCAAACCAAGACGCACTGCGTAAAATTGTTCCCATATTCCCTGGATTTGAAATGGTATCCAAAAATATATAGGGATGTTTTGTCTGAAACGGTTTGTTTTGAGTTTCAGGAAGAGAACAAATACCTGCTATCCCGGAAGGATGTTCTGTGTCAGTTATTGATTCCATGGTATTTTCATCAACCACTTTTATAGATATTCCGACTTTGTTCAGTTCTTTCATTATGTGCCGAGACGAAGGAAAATTTTTAAAAACATTAGTGATTAAAACAGTTTTAAAATAGGCATTTTCTTCCAGAGCGGAAGAAATAATTCTAGCACCTTCGATCAAAAACTCACCATTTAGTCTTCTATGTTTTTTGTGCTTCAGAGACCTATAATATTTTTTTTTGGATTTAGATATCATTCTGAATGTGTTTTTTTTTGTTTACAATTGTCATTTTCACTCGGGTATCAAGAATTTCTTCAGGATGAATGCTGCGAAGGTCTTTATCCAAAACAGTAAAATCAGCATTAAAATCCTCTTGTTTACATATTGAATGAATGGTTTCGTTTCTACATAAAACAGCTGACACACCGGGATTTCCATAAACAGTTCCGTTAAAATAGAGTATGAGTGTATTTTTATTGTTAGTCATCACGAGCTTTATTAATTGGAAAATAAGAAAAAAAGACACCCAAATTTCAGGTATTTATAGGGTTAAATTTTATCCTTTATTCAGACAAATTTTGAAACCGGTAACCTTAATTGTATTAGATGGCGTGGGGCACAATGAAAACCCTGAAGGAAATGCTGTTATGGCTGCTCACACTCCCAATTTTGATTTTTATCAATCCAATTATCCATGGACATTGTTAGAGGCTTCCGGAGAAGCAGTAGGGCTACCACCGGGGTTTCAGGGATCAAGTGAAGTAGGGCATCTCAGCATGGGTGCAGGAAGAATCATTATTCAGGACTTGAAACGGATTAATGATCAGCTAGTAAATGGTAGCCTGTTTGAATCTCCTGTGTGGAAGCATCTTATAAAAAACTGGGTGTCCAACCATTCCCAACTCCATTTTTTGGGCTTGCTTCAGGATGAAGGCGTTCATTCACATCAGGATCATCTTTTCAGATTTATGCACCGTGCCAGAAGCGAATATCCGGATGGAAGAATCATCATCCACCCTTTTTTGGACGGTAGAGATACCCCACCCTGGAGCACAACAGAGTATTTAACTACCCTTCGCCAGGAAATGGGGACAGTTGGAGGGTGTAAAATTGGCACGTTTATGGGACGGTATTATGGGATGGATCGTGGAAGATACTGGAAGCTGACAGATCGGGCATTTCGTTGTATTGTAGAGGGCAAAGGAATTCATGTAGCCGACCCAGAAGTTGCAATTAAAGAATCGTACGAATATGATAAAACACCATCGGGGGTAAAGATGTTTGATGAATACATTTTGCCTCATGTGACAAACGGTTATTCCGGCGTTGAAGATGGAGACAGCATTCTCCACACAAATTACCGCCAGGATAGAGCAATTCAGCTTTCCAGGGCCTTCACAGATACAGAATATCCCGGGACGTTGCCGAGGGTTCCAGATATATATTTTGCTGGTCTTACTCGTTATTATGATGAATTTAAACCTTATATTCTTGGCAGCTTAAATGATAGGCATGTGCAGTTAGATGAGTTGGTGGGACAGATTATTTCTGAAGCAGGTTTCCGTCAACTTCGTTTGGCAGAAACTCAAAAACTCCGTCATGTAACCAGTTTTTTCAATGGAAAATCTACAACACCATTTTTAAATGAAGACCAGGTGGAAGTTCCCAGTAGGTTTGATCCAGCAACGTTCGCAGACCACCCGGAAATGGAAGCATATAATATTGTAGACAAGTTTATGGAGTTGACTCAGTCAAATCCTTATCAGTTCATTTTAGTCAATTTTGCTAATGGGGATATGGTTGGTCACACAGGGAATTTTGATTCTGCAGTAAAAGCGGTGGAGATTTTGGATGAATGTGTCGGAAAAATTGTTGATCGTGTTTTAGAGTTAAATGGGGAAATACTCATTACGGCAGACCACGGAAATTGCGATCAAATGATTAATTATGATACAGGACAAGCCCGGACAAGTCATTCAACGGTACCTGTAGAATGTATATATATTGCTAAAGATTCTCCGGGAAAATTAATGGTAAAAAGAGGCAAGCTATCGGACATTGGTCCTTCTCTGTTGTATTTGTTAGGTTTGGATATACCCCCTAAAATGACGGCTGTTAATTTGATAAATAATTGAAGATATTTTTTAATAAGAGCGAGTTGAGAAATTTATAAATGCCTGACACCACCACTATCTTTGATACTTATCAATTTTTATGACCTATAAGAAAGATAAAAAATAGTGGGGAAAGCGATCTTATTATTGGAGGACGGACGATTTTTTTTAGGAAAACCCTTTGGTGCAAAAGGTGAAACTTCTGGTGAAGTCTGCTTCAATACGGGAATGACTGGATATCAGGAAATCCTAACGGATCCGTCCTACTGCCGACAAATTGTAACCATGACGGCACCGCATATTGGAAATTACGGCGTAAACATAGATGATATTGAGTCCGATAAAATACAGGTTTCAGGATTTGTGGTTAAAGAAGGCACAAATATTCCATCCAATTGGCGCTCGACACAATGCGTAGGTGACTACCTAAAAGAACAGAATATCGTTGGAATTCAGAGTATCGATACGCGGGCCCTCACTCGGCACATTCGTGATCAAGGGGCGATGAATGGGATAATATCTACATCTGACTCCGACTTGGATTCACTGAAAAAGAGACTGGCAAAAGCCCCCAATATGTGCGGACTGGATCTAGCGAAAGAAGTTACCACTAAAAAGTGCTATGGTTGGCCTAAAGGAAACGAACCAAAATTCAAAGTGGCTGCTATGGACTTTGGCATTAAGTATAATATACTGCGCCAGCTTGTGAGCCATGGTTGTAGTGTAACTGTTTTTCCCGCACAAACTACGGCTGACAAGATTTTGGAATTCAACCCTGATGGTTTATTTCTCTCAAATGGTCCGGGTGACCCTGCAGCAGTAAGCTACGGGATAGAAGCGGTTAAAAAAATACTGGGGAGAAAACCCGTTTTCGGAATCTGTCTTGGGCATCAAATTTTAGCACTTGCACTTAGAGCAAAAACATATAAACTCAAATTTGGCCACAGAGGAATCAATCATCCTGTAAAAAACCTTGATACTGGAACAGTAGAAATCACCAGCCAGAATCACGGGTTTTCTGTTGAATTGGAAACACTCCCCCAGAATATAATTCCAACCCATATAAACTTGAACGATAATACGTTGGAAGGGATTCGCTGCAAGGATATCCCAGCGTTTTCTGTCCAATATCATCCAGAATCCAGTCCGGGCCCCCACGATAGTCACTATTTGTTTAAGCATTTCGTAGATTTGATGGATGCCAAAAAGAACTGACATAGAATCTATTTTAATCATCGGTGCTGGTCCCATTGTGATTGGCCAGGCCTGTGAATTTGACTATTCCGGCACTCAGGCCATGCGTGCTTTAAAAGAAGAAGGGTATCGTGTGATTCTGATAAATTCTAATCCGGCTACCATTATGACGGACCCGAAATTATCAGATGCTACCTATATTGAACCAATCACTCTTGAATATGTAACTGCCGTCATTGATAAGGAAAAACCAGATGCCGTATTGCCAACCGTTGGGGGACAAACAGCCTTAAATATGTCCATGGATTTACACAGACAGGGGATTCTTGAGAAATATGGGGTTCAGCTAATCGGTGCCCAGGTGGAGGCGATAGAAAAAGCTGAGGATCGTGAACGGTTTAAGGAAGTGATGGATGCTGCAGGGATTAATACGGCAAAGGGAAGATTTGTCCATTCATGGAAAGAAGCAAAATTGTTTTTGGAAACTACAGAGTTTCCTGTTATCATTCGCCCCTCTTTTACACTGGGGGGTACCGGCGGATCTGTGGCATACAATAGAGAAGAGTTTCGTAAATTTCTTAAAAACGGACTTCGCGCCAGTCCCATTACTGAAGTGCTGATTGAAGAATCTTTACTGGGCTGGAAAGAGTTCGAGCTGGAGGTCATCCGGGACAAGGTGGATAATACTATTATCATTTGTTCCATCGAAAACATTGATCCCATGGGCATACATACCGGGGATTCAGTGACAGTGGCGCCTGCCATGACACTCACGGACAAGGAATATCAGAAAATGCGCAACTGGGGCATACAGTGTCTACGGACCATCGGTGTGGAAACAGGAGGTTCCAATGTACAGTTTTCTGTTAATCCTGATGATGGTCGCATGGTCATCATCGAAATGAATCCGCGGGTGAGCCGTTCATCTGCCTTGGCTAGCAAAGCTACAGGATTTCCAATTGCCAAAGTAGCGGCTAAACTGGCTGTGGGTTATACTCTTGACGAATTACCAAATGATATCACAGGGAAAACACTGGCTGCATTTGAACCTACCATTGATTATATTGTGACAAAAGTGCCCCGTTTTGACTTTGAAAAATTTCCATCAGCCACCGGGCACCTGGGCGTGCAGATGCAGAGTGTTGGTGAGGTCATGTCCATTGGACGAACGTTTAGAGAATCTTTACAAAAAGCATTTCGGTCCCTGGAAGTTGGGTTAGATGGACTGGAACCAAAACCACCGGCAGAGGGAGATCCAGACGTGAGCCGTGCCCGGTCACTGGATATGTCCACGTTGCGATATGGAACAGCATTTCGCTTGCTGAAAGTCCGCCAGGCATTTTTGGAAGGGCAGTCTGTTGAAGATGTATTTAATATTACAAAAATTGACCCCTGGTTTTTGGATCAGATCAAACAGATTGTTGTATCGAATAGTAATAGCTCTATGCGACAATTAAAACATGATGGATTTTCTGATAAACAAATCGGGCGCATGACCGGAAAAACAGAAGACAATATCCGTAAACAGCGCAAAACAGAAAAGGTTCTTCCCGCTTATAAGGTGGTGGATACCTGTGCTGCAGAATTTGAAGCCAAGACACCCTATTGTTATTCCACCTACGATGAAGAAAATGAGATTACTCCATTAGAAGGGAAAAAGGTCATGATATTGGGTGGAGGTCCAAACCGCATCGGCCAGGGGATTGAATTTGACTACTGCTGCGTCCAGGCGGTATTTGGATTGAAAGATGTGGGATTTAAAACAATCATGGTGAATTGCAACCCTGAAACCGTCAGTACCGATTTTGATCTTGTTGACCGCCTGTATTTTGAGCCGGTGACGTTTGAAGATGTATTGAACATTGTTGAGTTTGAAAAACCTGACGGAGTTTTAGTTCAATTTGGTGGACAGACGCCGCTTAAAATTGCCAATGAACTGGCAGACGCAGGTGCTCCCATCATTGGTACATCTCCGCATAGCATTGACCTGGCAGAAGATAGGGAAAAGTTTGGAAAAGTCCTGAAAAAACTGGATGTAGTATGTCCGAAATACGGAACAGGGAGAACGCTGGATGAAGTGGTTGAGGTAGCCGAAGAGATCGGCTTCCCGGTATTAGCACGACCCAGTTATGTGTTGGGCGGTCGGGCGATGGAGATCGTCTATTCCAAGGAACAATTGATTGATTATATCGCTCG
>CAZBBE010000028.1:0-13225 GCA_964489755.1 uncultured bacterium
ACCCTGTAACCTATATATAAAAGCGTTGCTATGATGGTGGAAAAACAGTAGATGAAAAACCCGGTTCCAAAATTTTGTGGGAATGGAATATCACTTTTTAGGATGTATCTTAAAAGAAGGCCACCAAGAAGACTGCCAAAACTTCCCAAGGCAAAAGAAAGCCCAAAAAATGTTCCACGCACCTTACGAAGAGTAACGGCATTCAGGAAATCTGCCCAAATAGGAATGACAACACCCAGCCCCAATCCGTAAAGAACAAAAAGAAATATGTAAAATATCCACACGGAAGATCCCTCCGGAGAAAAAAATGTAAATGTAAATCCCATGATAAAGAGAGGAACCCAAACCAATGTGTGGACAAACAGCACTGCCAATTTAAGATTACGAATATTTCGCCCCAGAATGGCGGAGGTCAATTGAGGCGCCGCAATTAAAAAAGAAAAGAATCCCCCCACGGAAACCGCAATACCGCTTGGTGCTCCAAGTTCACGAAGAAACAGGGGAATTACTGCATAAACCGTATGAAATGCCATCCCAAACCCCCAGAAAAATTCATGAAAGAGGTTTAGCTTTAGGTTGTGATTATGGTCCTGAAGGGTAAACCGAGACATTTTTAAGTTGAAATCGGGTTGATTAAAGGGATGAAAAAATACAATGGAACATTACTGTAAAACTCGTATTTAATCAGGGAGAGTAATAAATTCAATACAATAGTATTAAAAAAATCAATAGAAATTAAAATGAAGTTAGTTCGAATATTTACACCCTTGCCTCTTATTTGTTTGATGTTATTATCCTGTGAAGAATCACGGGACATAGACACCAGCAAAAACACGTTCTACGATGATATTTCTGACATCACTTATTTAAATGGATATTTTTATACAACCAACTATGACCTCTCAGGGAATGCCGGCTCACAGATTGACCTTCTGAAATTTCTTATTCCAAATGATTCAATGGTTATTTTGGAAGACAGCTACGATTTAGGTATGAATGGGCAGGGATATTTTGCTATTACTAACGATGAAGAGAACTTGTTTTTACAGTCACGGTCAACCAGTGGTGTTTTAAAACTTTCACCAGTGGGAGAATGGGGTTTTTTTGAATTTGATTCCGTTGCACCAAACTGGCAGTCTTCCGGAATTGCATATGACAGCGACAAGGATTCACTCATTTTATTTTACAGGAATTTAGATGAAAAAAATCAATACCGGGCCCGAACAGTGGCTAAAGATAATATATTGAATTCAGAAAATGACGTTACTTTTACTATTGAAAGTGTGGATACAACTTATTATGGGATATATGCAACAGAGTATTTTGACTCAGAATATTTATTTTTAGGAGTGAACCAGTCCAGGGAAGATGTGTTATTTCGGATAAACAACAACTATGAGACAACTGCACAAACAATAATAGGAGACTCTACCGTTGTAGGATTATGTATAAAAAATTCCAATCTATATTTCAGCTACCGTAACCGAAGAATTAAACCCTCAGGATTGTTAAATAATTAAAATAGAGAAATATTTTCTAGGCCAACCCGCCATGCCCTGAAAATTTAGATGGGCTGATCCCAAATGAGAGAGCAGCCTGGTTCCACATTAATTCATCAGGTGTATTAAATATAAAATCCCTGTTTGTATCTTGAATAAGCCAATCCCCATTTTCTATTTCACGTTCCAGCTGTCCCTTGGTCCAGCCGGCATGGCCGATTGCCAGTTTAAACTGCAAAGATGAGATGTTTTCGTCGATATTGTCCAATATTTCTTTATGCGCTGTCAACGCAAAGTCATCTGAAATATTAATAGTTCCCTTTGCAGAAATTTCCGGAGTATGGAGAACGATTCCTCTTTCGATCATCATGGGACCTCCAAAATAAATCGCTGAATTCTTTTTTAAAAGATTCTCTCCCCCAGGATAAATTTCCGAAAACAAGTTTTTCAGTTCCGGGTCAGATATGGGACGGTTCACAACAATACCCATAGCACCATCCTTGGTGTGGTCACACAAAAGGACTACCGACTTACCGAAATAAGGATCTGCCAGATGGGGCATGGCAATAAGAATATGGTTTTTAAGCGAATTCATTATTTTATAAACTACCAAAAGTTATAAAGGAAAATACATAAGGATTTAAGTACGTGGAAAAGAAATTCGGTTTTGTTAAAAGTCTGTTGAAATAGGTAAATTTGCGACTGTCCATTTTTCCTGAAACCATACTAAATGAGTAGAAGCATACTGAAAAAAATTATCATCCGGGGAGCCAGGAAACACAACCTGAAAAATATTGACCTGGATATACCAAGGGACCAGCTTACTGTTATTACAGGACTCTCCGGTTCGGGGAAATCCTCGCTGGCCTTTAATACGATCTATGCAGAAGGACAGCGGAGATATGTAGAGTCCCTCTCCTCCTATGCCCGGCAGTTTATCGGTCTCATGGAAAAACCAGAAATGGATACAATTGAAGGATTGTCTCCTGCCATATCTATAGAACAGCGGTCCACGGCAAGGAATCCCCGCTCCACTGTGGGAACTGTAACGGAAATACACGACTATCTCCGCCTGTTGTTTGCTCACATTGGTAAACCCCATTGTTGGAAATGTGGTCGTCGTATTCAGAAGCAAAGTGTTCAGCAAATTGTGGATACTGTGAAAGAATTTAAAACCGGGACAAAATTCTGTTTACTTGCACCGGTTATTAGCGGAAGAAAAGGACAGCATAAAGGTGTGTTCGAAGAAATAAAAAAAGAAGGGTTTTTACGCGCCAGAGTCGATGGAGAGATTATTTCATTAAACAATATCACAGAATTAGGTAAAAACAAGAAACACACTATTGAGGTTGTGATAGACCGGCTCGTAATCGAAAAGGGATGTGAAGAACGATTGACAGAATCTGTGGAGTTGGCATTAAAAACCGGTTCAGGGCTCATTATCATAAATGAATTTCCTGATAAAGACCATTTATTCAGTGAACATTTTTCCTGTCCCCATTGCGGGATATCGATGGCAGAACTTACTCCAAGAATGTTCTCTTTTAATTCACCGTTTGGAGCCTGTACACATTGTGACGGTATCGGCTCCCACATGGAGATTAATCCTGAGCTGGTGGTTCCGGATAAAACAAAATCTATAATTCAGGGAACAATTGTTCCATTAGGAGAACAGCCCAGAGGCAATTGGTACGGGAGCATACTCAAAAGCCTTTCACACCACTATCATTTAAATTTTACTGTGCCATGGAAGCACCTTGATTCAGATGTGAGAAGGGTGCTTTTATTCGGAACGGGCGGGAAACAAATGAAAATGAAGTATAAGTCAAGACGTTGGTCGGGAACGTATACCGGAGGATGGGAGGGCGTCATCCCCAATCTAATGAGACGCTATAAACAGACAAAATCCAACGGAATACGGGAGTGGATAGAACAATTCATGAGTATGCGCACTTGTCCGATTTGTGAAGGTGCCAGGCTGAAAAAGGAGAGCCTCTCGGTAACTGTGGGGAAAATAAACCTCGGAAATTTTTCTCGTATGTCTATTAATAAAGCTTTGAATTTTATCCAGAAACTGGAACTAAAAGCAACAGATCGTCTAATCAGTCAAGAAATTTTGAAAGAAATAAAAGAACGGTTGGGGTTTTTATATGATGTTGGGTTGGATTATTTAACACTTGACCGCTCTGCTTCCACCCTGTCAGGGGGTGAAGCGCAACGTATTCGCTTGGCAACCCAAATCGGTTCCCAGTTGATGGGGGTTCTTTATATTTTAGATGAACCTTCCATTGGACTTCACCCCAGAGACAACACAAGGCTGTTGAATACTCTAAAGAAGCTTCGTGATTTGGGAAATACAATTATAGTTATAGAGCATGACAAGGAAACAATGGAAGTAGCAGATTTCCTGATTGATTTAGGTCCCGGCGCTGGAGAGCACGGGGGAGAGGTTGTCTTTGCGGGGAAACCGGAGAAAATTTTAACATCTAGAAAATCACTCACTGGTAAATATTTATCCGGGAAAAAACGTATTCCTATTCCTAAAGTTAGACGAACCGGGAACGAAAAAGAGCTGGTTGTTTTCGGAGCATCGGGAAATAATTTAAAATCTATTGATGTATCGTTTCCTTTAGGAAAATTTATCTTGGTGTCCGGAGTGTCAGGAAGCGGAAAAAGCACCCTTGTAAATGAGACACTTTATCCCATATTGGCACAACACCTCCACGGTTATCGAAAATCCCCACCGTTATTCAATGATATTCAGGGACTGGAACATTTGGATAAAGCAGTCAATATTGACCAAAAACCCATAGGAAGAACACCCCGTTCTAACCCTGCCACATATACCGGCGTCTTTACATATATTCGTGATTTATTTACCCAACTTCCAGAATCCAGACTCAGGGGGTATAAACCGGGACGGTTTTCCTTTAATGTTAAAGGAGGACGATGTGGAGAATGTGAAGGGGATGGAATCATCAAAATAGAAATGAATTTTCTTCCTGATGTTTATGTAACCTGTGAGTCATGTAAAGGTAGCCGTTATAATCGAGAAACTTTAGAAGTGAAATACAAGGGGAAAACGATAGCGGATGTTTTAAGTATGTCTGTTGAAGAAGCCCTTGAATTTTTTAAAAACATTCCATCCATCAAGAAAAAACTAAGCACTTTATTTGAAGTGGGCTTAGGATACATTCGTCTGGGGCAACAGGCAACAACGCTTTCTGGAGGTGAAGCCCAAAGGGTAAAACTTGCTTCTGAACTTTCCCGGGTGAGCAATGACAGCACGCTCTATATTTTAGATGAACCCACAACCGGTCTGCATTTTGAAGATATCCGCATGCTGTTAAACGTACTTCAGCGACTGGTGGACCGTGGAAATACTGTTGTTGTCATTGAACATAATCTGGAAGTAATTAAATGTGCGGACTGGATTATTGATTTAGGACCCGAAGGAGGAGATGCAGGAGGAGACGTCATGTTTTCAGGAACCCCGGAGGATTTATTACTTAAAAAAGATTCATATACGGGTAAATTTTTAAGAAAAGTATTTACAAAATAAAAGATCCAGAACAACTTATTTTGGACGCATTCTGTTCTTGATATACCCTTAGCCAAATGCGTACCTTGAGGGTTTTAAAATATGCTTAATTTATTCTACACACCGTCCTAATGGCTAACTTACCGCTTTCCGACCCTGCTCCATTAGAAGAAGACATTACCGTTGAAAGATCGTTAAGACCGTCCCATTTTGATGAATTTATAGGCCAAAAAGACAACGTTGACAGTTTAAAGCTTTATATCGAGGCTGCCAATAAAAGGGGAGAAGCGCTGGATCACGTTTTATTGTTTGGTCCCCCTGGTTTGGGAAAGACAACTTTAGCAAATATCATTTCCCGAGAATTAAATGTCAGCATTAAACAAACATCTGGACCGGTCGTGGAAAGAGCTGGAGACCTGGCAGGAATGTTGACAAATCTTCAAGAAAGAGATGTGTTCTTTATTGATGAAATTCATCGCCTAAATAGTGTGGTAGAAGAGTATCTTTATTCTGCCATGGAAGATTATACGATTGACATCATGATTGACAAAGGTCCCAATGCCAGAAGTGTTCAGCTCAATATTGAACAATTTACATTAGCTGGTGCAACAACTCGTCTGGGAAATCTAACTTCACCCCTTAGAGACAGGTTTGGAGTGGTTTTAAGGGTGGATTATTATGTACCCGAGGAATTATTTCATATCATCAACCGTTCCGCTGAGATATTAGATGTTGAAATAGATGATGACGGAGCGATGGAGATTGCCCAGAGATCCAGAGGGACTCCCAGGGTTGCAAACCGTATTTTGCGTCGCACACGTGATTTTGCTGAGGTTAAGGGTGATGGAATTATTTCGAAAATTGTGGCACAGTCCTCCCTTAATGGAATGGGTATTGATGAAACAGGACTGGATGACATGGACCGGAGAATCTTAGAAGCATTAGTGGATAAATTTAACGGAGGGCCTGTTGGCGTAGGCTCTCTTTCCGTGGCTGTCAGTGAAGATGTAAACACCGTACAAGATGTGTATGAACCGTATTTAATTAAAGAGGGATTTATTCAGCGTACATCCCGGGGAAGAATAGCACAAGAAAAAGCTTTCAAGCTATTAGGACATGAACAAAAATATCAACGAGGACTTTTTAATGATTGATAAAAGAATAAAGTATAAACTGAGTGATTTTGATTATCCACTGGCCAAAAAATATATCGCTCAATATCCAGCACAACGAAGAGACGGAGCCAAACTTTTGGTTGTACATAAAGACACAGGAAAAATGGAACACAGGTTTTTTTATAACATTACGGACTATATGCGTAAAAACGATCTGGTTTTGTTGAACAACACAAGAGTTTTCCCTGCCCGCCTATTTGCAATCAAAGATAAAACCGATGCTCGCGTTGAAGTCTTTCTTTTGAGAGAACTGGAAAACAATCTCTGGGAAGCGATGGTGCGACCTGCGAGAAAAGTAAGAATAGGAAATAAACTCATGTTTACCTCAAAAATATATTGTGATGTAATTGATAACACCATATCCGGTGGGCGGGTTATACGGTTTGAACATGGGAATAGTTCTATATATGATGTCATAGAAAAAATCGGCAATTCCCCACTGCCTCCTTATATAAAAAGACCCGCAGACAATAAGGATAAAATTCGGTATCAAACTGTATATGCCCAAGAGCGAGGAGCAGTAGCAGCGCCCACTGCAGGACTCCATTTCACAAAAAGCTTGTTGGGAAAATTAGAAAGGAGGGGAATAAAACATGATTTTGTTACTCTTCATATTGGATTGGGAACATTTAGATCCATTCAGGTAGAGGATTTGAATCGCCATCAAATGGATTCGGAGTATTTTGAGGTTCCACCTAAAACAGCTATGTCTATAAATGAAACGAAAAAGAAACGCAGGAAAGTCTTTGCCGTGGGAACCTCCTGCGTTCGGGCACTGGAGACGGTGGCGGTATCAGGCTTTCAGGTTACACCAAAGCGGGGATGGACAGATAAATTTATTTATCCACCTTATAAGTTTAGGATGATTGACGGAATCATTACAAACCTGCATCTACCCAAAAGCACTCTTATCATGATGGTCTCAGCTTTTGCTGATGTTGATCTCATAAAAAAAGCCTATAGGGAAGCAAAAAAGAAAGATTATAGATTTTTAAGTTATGGTGATGCCATGTTAGTCCTTTAATTGATTTTGTCCATGCCCACAGCGGCAATCATCCCTGCAGCGGGAACCGGGGGACGCTTTGGAGAAGCAAAACAATTTAAACTGTTGGAGCAAAAACCGCTCATTTTTCATACACTCAGTTCTTTTCTCCAATCAAAAGAAATTAAAGAGATCGTTCTTGTTGTGTCCAAAGACAGGTTGAGCATAACAAAAAAAGCTATGTCTTCTTTACTAAGAAAAAAAAACATAAAAGTAGTTCTTGGAGGAAGACATCGGCAGGACTCTGTTTATGAGGGGCTGAAGGCGGTTTCACAGTCATGTAATATAGTGTGTATACATGATGGTGCACGACCGTTTGTATCAACTGAGCTTATTGAATCAACAATTCGAGCCTGTAAAAAATTTGATGGGGCTGTTGCAGCTGTAAAGGCAACAGATACGGTGAAATTGGTTACACATGGTGGTACCGTTCAAAAAACACTTGACAGGGACAAAATCTGGTTTGCACAAACACCACAAACGTTTAAAAAACAGGAACTTAGCCAGGCGTTGTTATCAGCACAAAAGAAAAATATTTCCGGAACTGATGAAGCTATGATTATGGAAATTATGGGATATTCCATAGCGATTGTAGAAGGAAGTAATCAAAACATCAAAATTACAACCCGAGAAGATTGGATACATGCCAAGGCAATTTTGAACTCAATATCCTTGGTGGAAAACTCATAAACGTTCCCAACAGTATGAGAATCGGTATCGGATTCGATGTACATCCCTTAAAGACAAACAATCCCTTAATTATTGGTGGTGTTGTCATTCCCTCTTCCTTTGGATCTCAGGGACACTCAGACGGAGATGCGTTGGTTCATGCTGTTGTAGACGCATTGCTGGGTGCAGCTGGACTGGGAGACATTGGAAGGCATTTTCCCAGTACAAGCGATAAGTGGAAAAATGCTCCTAGCACATATTTTTTAAAGGACTCTGTGAAAAAAATAAAAACTGCCGGGTGGAAAATTGAGAATATTGACACAATCGTTATTCTTCAAAAGCCAATAATTTTAGAATTCATTCCAAAAATAAAAACAAAATTGTCATTAATACTTCAGGTATCGGAAGAACAAATGTCCCTTAAAGCTACGACCACAGACCATTTAGGATTTATAGGGGAAGAAAAGGGGTGGGCAGCTCAGGCTATAGCCTTATTAAAAAATTCATCAAAATCTATTTGAAAATAAAAACCGGGGCAAAGATAAACATTGGCCTCAGGATATTAAGCCACAGAAAAGACGGCTATCATAATATTTCAACGGTATTTCAGGAGTTGAATTTTTGTGATGAATTAAGGATAAGTAAAGCGGATGAAGAATGTCGATTTTCATCCAATGCAGACTGGCTTAAAAACGATGATTCCAATTTATGTGTCCAAACATGGATGAGAATGAAGGAGCATTTTCCGATTATTAAAGGTGTGGATATAACACTTGAAAAACGAATTCCTTCTGGCGCAGGATTGGGTGGTGGATCATCGAATGCTTCAGGTGTGATAAAAGGGTTAAATTCAATTTACAAATTGAATTTAACTGAAGCACAGATGAAATCCATTGCCTCCAGCCTGGGAGCAGACATTTCATTCTTTATTCATGGAGGGACCCAAAAGGGAGAAGGAATTGGAGACAGGCTTTACATTCTTCCACATCCGGTTAAGGGAGCGATTTTATTGGTAATTCCGGATGTAAACATTGATACATCCTGGGCTTATGGTTTGATAAAAAATAAGTTGGAATATGTAGGTAAATCTCCTAATTTTGCCAGCTTTTTTCAGGAAAATATTTTCCCTGAAAAGATATTTAAAAATGATTTTGAAGAAGTAGTATTTCCAGCATATCCAGAAATTGGCAAAATAAAAACCGCGTTGATTAAGTTAGGTGCTGTATATGCCAGTTTGTCGGGAAGTGGCTCGACTGTGTATGGAATTTTTAATGATGAATCTGTTGCTGTTTCAGCGGAGTCACATTTTAATTCATCCTATCACACAATCGTAACCTTTTCTGCCAACTCAAAAATCTCCTGCTGACATTAGTCAGAAGAGATAAATTTAATATTTTGGGGCGTCGTCTAACGGTAGGACACCGGGTTTTGGTCCCGGCAGTTGGGGTTCAAGTCCCTACGCCCCAGCAAACTAAGGACAGAAAATTATTTTAACAGAACATAGTAAATGACAACCAAAACAGACGATTTAAGGATATTTTCTGGCAGGAGTAATTATCAACTAGCCCAGAGAATTACGGAGTATCTGGAAATCCCCCTTGGTGAAATTTCCATAAGAAATTTTGCCGACGGTGAATTGTGGGTAAAATATGAAGATAATATTCGAGGAAAAGATGTTTTCATACTTCAATCCACGAACAGTCCTGCAGAGAACACTATAGAGTTGATTCTCATGCTGGATGCTGCTGTCCGTGCATCCGCAAAACGAGTCACGGCCGTAATTCCCTATTTTGGATACGCGAGGCAGGACCGAAAAGATACTCCCCGTGTTCCTATCTCTTCCAGAGTCATGGTGGATTTATTTACATCCTCGGGAGCGAATCGTATCATCAGTATGGATTTACATTCCACCCAAATTCAGGGTTTTGCATCAATTCCATTTGACCATCTATATAGTAGGATCGTTTTATTGAATGAGATCAAAAAACTGTATAAAACTCCGGAAAACATGGTGGTGCTTTCACCGGATGTGGGATCAGTACCCATAAGCCAAGCATATGCAAAAAGATTGGGAATGCATTTTGCTTTAATTGATAAGCGGAGATATTCACCGAACAAAGCTGAGGTTAGACATCTCATTGGTAATTTAAAGGGAAAAGATGTGCTCATCATTGATGATATGATTGACACAGCAGGTACAACGGTAAATGCTGCGGAGGCAGCCCTGAAACATGGAGCAAAGTCGGTCTCAGTAGTGGCTACCCACGCAGTCCTGTCTGACCCTGCACTTGAACGAATTCAAAAAACTGAGATTAAACACATTCTGGTAACTGATACTATTTTTATTTCAGAAGAGAAAAAACTGCCAAATATGGAAATAGTCTCAATAGCAGATATATTTGGAGAAGCAATAGTTCGGATTCACAAAGGTGAATCAGTCAGTGCGCTTTTTGATTTTTAAATGGAGAAAAAAATGGCACAACAATATGAACAGTTAGATTTAACTGAAAGAACAGAAAAAGGAGGACGATCCGCTCGTATTCTTAGAAAAAACGGAATTATCCCTGCAAATTATTATTATAAGGGGGAAGAAAACATTAGTCTTTCGATCGTTAAAATTGAACTTTTGAAATCCCTTCGATCGGGTCATCGAATTTTTAAAGTGAACTTAAGAGGGGCCACTCAATATGTAATGTTAAAAGAAATTCAATATCACCCAGTAACAGATGATATTATTCATATTGATCTGATGCGTATACGTAGAGATGAAAAGATGACCATTTCCGTTCCATTGGTATTGGAAGGAACAGCTACAGGAGTGAAAGAAGGTGGTGTGATGATGCAGAATTTAACCTCCATTGAGATCAATTGTCTTCCTGCTGATGTTCCCGAACAAATAGTTGTAGATATTTCTAATCTAGAAATGCATGCCAGCTTGAATGTAGAAGATCTGGAAGCTTCGGAAGAATTAGAAATTTTAACTAGCGGTAACCTTACGGTTGTAAGCTGTCAGCCTCCAAAAGAAGAAGTTGAAGAAGAGCCTGAAGAAGAAGAGGTTGAACTTGAAGAGGGCGAAGAGCCTGAAGAAGGCGCAGAACAATCAGAATCTGAAGAGGATAAATCTGAAAAATCATGATTACCTTTTTAGGGCTTGGAAATCCAGGAGATACATATGCAGACACAAAACATAATGCAGGGTTTTGGGTTATGGATGAATTGGCTCGGAGATGGAATCTTGGGTTCAAATCAGGCAAAGGTGATTATGTGTACACTCAGAAAAAGAACGGAAAAGCTCTTTTGGTAAAACCCACAACCGGAATGAATAAAAGCGGGATTGCTGTGAAAACCGTTTCTCGGGATTTGAACATTGCTGTAAATGAGTTATATGTTGTTTTGGACGATGTAGATCTACCTTTAGGGAAAGTCAGGATTCGCCCTAAAGGTGGAGACGGATGCCACAGAGGAATGGAATCGATCATCTATCATTTAGGTAGCACTCATTTTCCACGTCTTCGATACGGAGTGGCGGCTGAAGATCACCGGAGACCAGCAGAAAAATATGTGTTAAAACCATTCAGGAAAAAGGATCAGGATCTGGCTGATAAAATGGTTCAAACAGCCGCTGATGCAGCGGAATCCATTTTATATATTGGCTTGGACAAAACCATGAATCAATTTAATTAAAAACAGTAAAGAAAGGTGTAAATGAATAATTTATATTATGTAATTGGTGCCGGTGTAGTGGCAATGTTATATGCATTCTGGAAAACAAGCTGGATAAATAAACAGGATGAGGGAACAGACAGGATGAAACAAATTGGAGCAAGCATAGCTGATGGAGCAATGGCATTTTTAAAAGCCGAATACCGTGTGCTGGCTATTTTTGTTGTTATCGTTGGATGCTTATTAGCATACGCCGCAAATAACCAGGGAGATTCTTGGTTAGTATCAATTTCATTTTTAGTAGGGGCTTTGGCATCTGGTTTGGCTGGATTTTTAGGAATGAAGGTTGCAACAAAGGCAAATAACAGAACAACAAATGCAGCGCAAACCGGATTAGCTAAAGCATTGAATGTCGCTTTTACAGGCGGTTCAGTAATGGGGTTATCTGTTGTAGGACTAGGTGTATTAGGAGTAACCAGCCTCTATATTATATATGACTATTTGGGTTTATTTAATGATCAACAAAAATTAATACAAACCATTACTGGTTTTTCTTTGGGTGCTTCTTCCATTGCGCTCTTTGCCCGCGTAGGCGGGGGTATTTATACCAAAGCTGCAGATGTTGGTGCAGACCTTGTTGGTAAGGTGGAAGCCGGGATTCCGGAAGACCATCCGCTAAATCCTGCTACTATAGCAGATAATGTGGGTGATAATGTGGGCGATGTAGCCGGAATGGGCGCTGATCTTTTTGAATCGTATGTTGGAGCTATTATCGGATCGATGGTATTGGGTTGGGCAGTATATAGTGATTCTGCATATATAGTATTACCTCTATATATTGCCGGAGCAGGAATAATTGTTTCCATCATCGGAACCTTTATGGTATCAGTCAAAGAAGGAGGAAGCCCCCAAAAAGCATTGAACATAGGTGAATTTGGATCTTCCGGAATTATGATTGTAGTAATGTATTTATTAATTACCAGCAATGTTGAAACAAATGCAATGGGAATATTTTATGCAACACTTATTGGTCTTGCTGCAGGTTTAGGTATAGGGCTCATAACAGAATATTATACGGGGACAGGAACCAATCCTGTTAGATCTGTTGTAAACCAGTCAATAACAGGCCCAGCAACCAATATCATTGCAGGTTTAGGTGTGGGTATGCAATCTACAGCTGTGCCAATTTTAATTTTAGCGGCTGCAATAATTGGTGCACATCATTTTGCAGGTATCTACGGTATTGCGATGGCTGCTCTGGGGATGTTAGCGAACACCGGAATTCAGTTAGCCGTAGATGCGTATGGACCGATATCAGATAACGCTGGGGGAATTGCTGAAATGGCTGAATTAGATCCTAAAGTGAGAGAAAGAACTGACAAATTAGATGCAGTTGGAAATACAACAGCCGCAATTGGTAAAGGTTTTGCAATTGGCTCGGCAGCATTAACAGCTTTAGCTTTATTCGCTTCATTTAGAGAGGTGATATTGAAAAATCCAAAATATCAGGATTTCTCAATAGATATTACTGAACCATTAGTTATGGGGGGATTATTTGTTGGGGGCATGTTACCCTTCCTGTTTTCATCTTTAGCAATGGGTGCTGTTGGACGTGCGGCAATGGCTATGATTGAAG
>CAZBBE010000029.1:0-12779 GCA_964489755.1 uncultured bacterium
ATTTGTATTACTTTCTATAAAATTTCAAAATATTTTAAAGAGAAAATATGTGATGGTCCCTCTGTATTTAATGATAGCACAAACAATCTATTCTTTAACTTTAACATATCTTTAAGATGGTACTGTTGAAGTAGCACCTCTTTGTATAAAAGTGGGGATGGGGTAAATTAAACCAATGAAATGGCTATTATTTATATCACTAGTCTTGTCTGTGTTTTCAAGCATCACTCGTGGCCAAACAATCATTGGTGAGGGATTATTTGGACAGGAGTTATGGGACTTTGTCATTGACAACTATAAGACCTCTAACACACTCGGATATACTGATTGCAGAGACACTATGTATGCAGTGATCGATATAAAGGAAGGTAATCAACTCACAGGTGTTTACAGTGGATATACTATTACTCTTGATATGAATCAAGATCCAAGCGCTAATGCCTATGAACAGGGAATTAACTGTGAACATACATTTCCCCAAAGCTTGGGGGCAGGGGATGAGCCCATGAAAAGTGATATCCACCATTTATTCCCTACTAAGTCAAATATCAACTCGTCCAGGGGGAATGATCCTTTTGAAGAAATTCCTGATGAGGAAACACATATCTGGTACAGGAATGAGTACTCACAAACATCTATTCCTACAGAGTACATTGATGAATTTGCTGAAAAATATAACCCTCCCAACCAAAGTGAGGAACGGTTTGAACCTAGAGAAGAACAGAAAGGAAATACAGCTAGAGCCATGTTCTACTTTTATACTATGTATTCAGATGTTGCTGATGATGATTTTTGGGTGTTACAAAAGGAAACACTAATGGATTGGCATTATTACGATGAGGCTGATGAAATGGAAACTGATAGAACATGGAAAATCGCGGACTATCAAGATGGATTGCCTAATCCGTTTGTCCTTGATTCTACTCTTGCCAGAAGAATTTGGTATCCACAATCCAATCTTACTGTTGAATATTCTGAAGGATGGAATATGGTTGGACTTCCACTCATAGTAAATGATAATAATTACTTGGTTCAGTTTCCCAATGCAGTGGAAGGGACCTTATATGGTTATGATGCAATTTATGAGGAAGAAAACACTCTTGAAAATGGCAAAGGATATTGGCTAAGGATTAGTATAAATGATTCCAATGTTTTTACTGGAGAACCAATTTCAGAATTAAATATTAGTCTAAATGAGGGTTGGAATATGATAACAGGCATGAGTACTATTATCCTAATTGAAAGCATAATTGATAATGATGGAATTATCATAGAGGGGACAGTATTTGGTTTTGATGGAGTATATCAAGAATCTGGTTCATTATTAGCAGGCAAAGGATATTGGCTAAAGGCAAACTCCAGTGGTATAATAACCATTGTTTCAGATTAATTAAATAGGAGTTCGTGGGATGCTTCATGACATACTTTTCTTAATTGAGACCTTGCGGACTTCCAAAGATATGGTACCTCTTTGAAAAAAAATGGGGGAGGGGTAACTTTGATAAGTAAATTGCATCACTAAAAAGTCTTAAATGATACCAAAACATTGGCTTTTAAATGAAGAATATTAGAGTAAATAAACTTTCGCTTTTTGTAAGAATTATTTTGACTTTGACATTTTCAATTATCACCAGCCAAGTGATCATAGAAGAAGCATTTCCCAATTTGAACTTCATTCGACCTCTTGACCTACAATACTCACCGGATGAATCCGATCGTCTGTTCGTGGTGGAACAGGAGGGTTTAATTTACGTTTTTGAGAATGACCCTCTTGTAACAAATAAATCATTATTTCTCGATATTAGCGACAGAATAATATTCGAAGGAGAGAGGGGCCTTCTTGGTTTGACTTTCCATCCTGACTATGAAGATAATGGAACTTTTTTTGTTAACTATACTGCAGCAAGTCCCTTGCGGACTGTGGTTTCTCGATTTCAAGTGTTATCAGATGATCCCAATTTGGCGGATGATGAATCTGAATTTGTGGTCATTGAGATTAATCAGCCGTTCAGCAATCACAACGGCGGGCAGATCGTATTTGGTCCTGATGGATATCTCTACATTGGAATGGGGGATGGAGGATCAGGGGGTGATCCTTATGGACATGGACAAAATCAAAATACTCTTTTAGGTTCCATGCTAAGAATTGATGTGGATGATCCTGACGATGGATTTAACTATGGTGTTCCCGATGATAATCCTTTTGTGGGAACCGGTTACAAGGAGGAAATTTTTGCATACGGTCTACGAAACCCATGGCGATTCAGTTTTGATCCTGTCACTAATATCTGCTGGATTGCAGATGTGGGTCAGAACTTATATGAAGAAATAGATATTCTTGAAGAAGGAGGAAATTTTGGTTGGAATATTATGGAAGGGACTCATTGCTTTAATCCGCCCTCTGACTGTGATACAACGGGACTCATCATGCCCATTTTTGAATATAATCACAATTGGGGAGAATCCATCACAGGTGGTTTTGTTTACCGTGGTAGCTCGGTCCCAAGTATTTTTGGCAAGTATATCTTCGCCGACTTTGAATATGGTGATGTCTGGTCGTTAGAATATGAGGAAGGAATTCCACCAATTGTCGAAACCATGGGTGACCTGGGAGGATATTCTGTCACATCTTTCGGTGTGGACCAAAATGATGAATTGTATATATGTTCTTTTGATGGAAAGATATATAAATTTGTCCAGTCACCCATTTCAATAACTGTCGGACATAATACAGGTTGGAATTTGGTGGGGCTTCCTGTGATTTCAGATGATTCAAATTATCAGGAAATTTTTCCTGAATCTATTGTGGGAACATTATATTTTTTTGACAGTGGCTATATTTCCGGAATAGACCTAACCAATGGTGATGGCTATTGGTTAAGATTTTCCAATGAGGGTTTTTCGATAATTACTGGAATTCCCATCTATGAATTGATAATAAATTTAAACGAAGGATGGAATCTGATTTCGGGCATATCAAACATTTTGGATATTTCTGAAATAATAGATCCTGATGGGATTATCATACCGGGCACTGTCTATAGTTTTAATTCCGGAGGTTACTTCAATGCGGGGACAATAGAACCGGGCAAAGGTTATTGGATTCGTGCGAATATTTCAGGTATAATTACAATCTTAGGTAATTAATTATCTCATCGTTTAAAATTTATAGAATTATAAAAGGAAAAAAAGAATTATGACACAAATCGGGCGAAATGATACCTGCCACTGCGGCAGTGGTAAAAAGTATAAAAATTGCCATCAGAAATCAGCAGGAAAATTTGGAAATAATTGGATGTACATTATGAGCGCTGCTGTTATTGGGGGTATAATATTAGTCATCTACATTTTATTATCCTCTGGTGGAAGCAATGAACCACCGCCTGGAAAGGTTTGGTCTCCCGAACATGGTCATTGGCACGGTCCGTAATATATTTAAGTTTTAATATAAGGGTTGAAAACAATTATAAATATTAAATAATATTTTCATCTTGCTATTCGTCCCAATTTGCGAAAAAATATGGAATTGACTATTTTAATGAGGAAAATGGGAATTTATTGCGCAATTTTATTAATATATAAAATCTATTATGTATAAGATATATAGTAAAATTGTTTCACATACTAAAATTTGAAATTGGGGAATTTGTCATGTTTTACTTATCTAATACTTAATTTGGTATGCATTTTGTATCATTAAAAAAGGTAGGTCGCCATTTTATAAAAAAGGGCGTAAATAAGTAAATTTAAGCAATGAAAAAACTATTTTTCATATTATTAACACCGTTTCTATTGTCCTGGGTTTCTGCTCAGGAGAAATACTTTGAACCGAATTTAAAGAAGGGCATTAAATCGGAGACCAAGCGAGAATTTGAATATGAGCAGAAATTTGGTGAGTGGAAGGAAATTTCCGGAAAGGAAAAAACTCACTATAAATATGATAGCAACGGTAATATGCTTGATGAGTCAAAATATGATTCAAAGGGGTCATTAATATCAAAAACCACCTTTAAATATGATAATAAGGACAATAGGATTGAACAGAGAGAGTATATACCAGATGGGTCCCTAAAATATCGATTTTTGTTTAAATTTGATGCCAGCGGAAATATGGTGGAAGAATCAAAGTATGACGAAGATGGGTGGAAATTATATACGAAGAAAAACTATGTATTTGTCAAATATAATTCTCAAGGAAATATTGTTGAAGAAACAAAGTATGACTCAGACATGTTATTAAAATCAAAAATTACCCATGAGTACGATTCAGATGGTAATTTAACTGAATCCTCAAAATATGGATTAATGAAATCAAAAATCATCAATAGATACGACCCCTATGGGAATATAATTGCAGAACTGAAATATGATTCTGATGGAACGATGACAAACCAATCAGTTTCAGAATATGATTCCATCGGGAATCATATTGCATGGTCAATGTATGATCCGGATGGGGAATTAGCTTCTTTAAGTACGGATGATCTTTACATAAAGGACTACAGTAAATGGGTTCGCAAATACGATGAGAATGGCAATCAGGTTGAAGCGTTATTTTATGATGCTGAGGAGAACTTAAACCAGAAATATGTTTATCAGTATGGTGAAAATCGAGACTATGAATATGTGGTGTACGCTTATGAATATAAGTTCGGTGAAATGCAGGAAATACCTGTAAAAAAGTTCACCTTCGAGTATGAGGAATATTAATCCATATAATCAAAGACCATAAAAGAAATCCTATTAGTGATTTAACTTAGGATAAAAATTGGAGGCGGTGGGTGAGTGTTCCAATACCCAAAATATATAAACTGTTTTATCTCAATTAGACAGTAGTATTTAGGTAAACAGCAGATTAGAATTTATAACCTGTTTCTAACACAAAATATCTTGGTTGTTTGGGAGAGAGCGGAAATGAAACTGCTTGACTCTCTAAAATATTCTTAACACTAAATCCGATAGAATAATTTTCTGTTAATACATAGGTAATATTCAAATCTGAATAAAATCCTCCGCCAACAGGGCCATTATCCTTGTAGAATGTTTGGGTTGAACGATAGATAGGAGGATCATTTTTATCCCCATCATTCGTTGCATGGAACCAACCGCTTTTAAACTCAAATTCAGATATCCATCTGGTTTGAAGACCTATGTGTAAATCTTTTATAAATACATCATTGCCTACTAAATCCATATTGAACTGATGATTTGGTGTGTTACTATATACATCAAAAAAGTCGCTATATGGTGCTAGATCTCCATCATTTGCATATTCCTCTAATTCAGGATCTTGGGTATAAAAGTAGTCTAGATATTTTCTATATCTTTTTCCTTTGTCTCTTTTTCCATCGAGTTCAGAGTCATTGAAATAGGTGTAGTTTAAATTCATTTCAAATTTGTCAGAGAAATACTTAAGCCCTGTCTCAAAACCCCACACATTGGTTTTTACCGGAATGCTTGTATAGGTTATTGCAATTATATAATTAGGTATAGTTTCACCATCACCATCAACAACTTCGATCATTGTTGGTGGATAAACATATGTCTCAGGATAACCAGGTATAGGCAATGTAGGTCCTTGGTTTGGAAAGGGATCTAAGGGGTTGGTAGAGAAATACCACGGACCAGTTGTTGCAAAATGCATGGCGGCTGTTTTAAAATTTTCATATTCAGATATATAAGCTGCCATTTCGAATATCAAATTCTTTTTTAATAAACCAACATAGGACAACTCAACGGTGTTTGTAATCTCAAGATCAATGGGTTCAAGCGTATTTGAATAGACCAATGAATCACCTTCATCATAAGTGCCACTAAAATTATTATCAATGTAATTATTAAGGGTAAATCCCTTACGATTCCCCATTGCTATAGCATCCAGGGTATATCCAGGACCGGTGATATAATTCTTTGTTCCTGAGTAAATCCATCTTTCGGTTAATGAGGGTGCTTTAAATCCTCTCCCAATCATGAGCTTGAGACTTCCATTAAAAACATTATCCTTTACAAACGCAATTTTTGGTGATAAAAAATTACCAAAATAATCATGCACATCATACCGAGCAGATCCAGTGAAATTTATGGTTTGATTTAGGTCAGTATCAAACTGAAAATATGCGCCGTATCTTGATTCTTTTACATCTCTAGCATCTGTGACCAATGTATCCCTAAAGTAGTCCCACCCATTATCGTCAAACATTGTTCTGTTTGACGTTGGATCAAGAAACTCATAATCAATTCCTGAGACGATACCAATTCGGTGATTTGCAAATTCTATTTCAGTGTTAAACTGGTAATCAAATAAATGACCGATTCCTGCATAATTTTGAAACCATGTTAGACTGTCAGAAGCGATCTCTCCAGTACCGGCTCTTTCAATGGCCTCGTCAAAAGGCAATCCGGTTACTGCTGTAAAGTGTGCTAGGGGTTCCCGAAAGATGCTTTCTGCGCCTTGATCAATAAAATGATATCTCAAATGATGGATGTCTGTGGAATACTGAATATCAAACATTATATTTTCATAATTCTTGTTATAGTAAGCGCCCATACTTCCCATTGTGTATCCCTTTGCTTTTAAATACATGGGAGAAAACTTAATGACATGTCCATTTTCAAGTGAATAGAATAAATTGGTACGAAAATAGAATTTATTTTGGTCCAAAACTCCGTAAAAATCTTCATCAAGGTACAACGTATCCATCGTTCCAGTTATCGGATCATTCTCGATCCAGGATACTGGATTAATATATTCACCGTTTTCATCTCTTTCAGTGTTCCCATAGTCAAACTCTGTAGCCTGACTCAGCTCTGTGATAATATCCCAGGAAAAGTTATCTGAAACTTTACTAACAATTCTTGAACCAAGACGATATTTATTAATGGTGGAGCCTGTGAAGTTCACTTCATTATCCTGATTCGTTCTAGGGTCTTTATGAATAATGTTGAGCAGACCCGTTGAGGCATCTGCGCCATAGAGAGATGATTGAGGGCCAAATACAACTTCAATTTTTGAAATGGACTCTTTTGGTGGTGATGAGATGGATGTATATAATTGACTCGAGAACAATTCCGCCATATCAAGGCCGTCATTATATTGTTTAAATCTTGTACTAAACATGCCAGAAAATCCTCGGGCATTGATTTGCGCACCATCAACTCCATAATAGGATACATCAACACCTTTCAACATAGTAACAAGCCTGGTAAAGGCACTCACACCCACCTGTCTTCTTATGGAAACCTGATTTAAGGTTGAAATAGTTGCAGGTGCATCAGTTATTTTCTGTTTTTTCTTGGCAGCTGATACGACCACTTCATCTAAACCAAGGGCAGACGAAATCAATTCGAAATTAACATTCTTTAATGCATTGCCTTTTAATATATCTTTTGATTCTTCCAATTCTACATCGATTCCCATTTTATCTACTAAGATAGACCCAGTTTCGTCCTTTTCATCCAAATCATACAAAGTAATGTAAATTTCTTTTGTTTGGGTTTCATATCCTATGTAATCCACTCTCAATAAATATTTCCCTGTGGGGATGCCAGTCAAATAATAGTTTCCAACTGAATCTGTTACCGCTTCCAAATTGGAACCAATCAAAGATACATTTGCGCCTGGTAAACCAAGTCTGTCACTTGAGATCGTTCCGCTAACCGATCCAGTTGCGGCAAAAACCCATGAGCTTAAAAATAAAATGATGAATGTTTTTCTCATATAACTAGATTACCTCCAAAATATTTTCGGCAAACAAATTTTTGTAACATAAATTAATGATAAAATATTCTTTGGACTTTACTTTTGCTTTAATTACAAATATCTTAATAAATGTTATTTAAATCCTGTAAATATAATATGTTATTAATATTTTCAGCTAACCAATTAAATCAAATATAGGGTTCAAATTATGCCAGATAATTAGTAGATAGCTATTTGTCAAAAGTATTAAATGGCTTAATAACAAATACATATTAATTTATATCATGAAATATTTCAAATGGAGGATAACTATTACTGTTTTAGTGTCATCAATATTTATTTTTTTTATTCCTGCGATATTAATAGCCCAGGACTTTGAGGATCTGGATTTTGGGACAGACTCCACTTTTGAGGTTTTGACATGGAATATTGAGTGGTTCCCTAAGAATGGTCAGACAACTGTTGATTATGTGAGTGAGATCATTCAGGCTCTTGACATTGATGTATTGGCAATTCAAGAAGTAGATAATACAGATATGTTCGACCAAATGCTTGTAGAACTTACTCAGTATGAAGGATATTATGAATCCGCTTGGTTTGCTGGTCTGGCTTATATCTACAAACCAGATGTAGTAGAAATTAATGATGTGTACGAGATTTATACCACGTCACCATATTGGAGTCCGTTTCCCAGGTCTCCAATGGTTATGGATATGAACTTTATGGGAGAGAATATTATTATTATTAATAACCACTTTAAATGCTGTGGTGATGGCTACTTGGACCTAGAAGATTCTGGAGATGAAGAAACACGGAGATATATTGCCAGTAATCTGTTAAAACAGTATATAGATACAAATTTTTCAAATGATAACGTGTTGGTTTTGGGAGATTTAAATGACATCCTCACTGATGATCCTGAAAACAATGTATTTCAGATGATATTGGATGACCCAGAAAACTACCTGTTTGCGGATATGGAAATTGCAGAGGGTCCAAGTTCCGGATGGTCCTATCCGACCTGGCCTTCCCATATTGATCATATTTTAATAACGAATGAACTTTTTGATGAACTCGAAAACGATGCCTCTGATATACAGACTATTAAAATTGACGAATATTTCGATGGAGGTTGGTATCAATATGACCAGAATGTTTCCGACCATCGTCCTGTTGCCTTAAAACTACAATTTAATGAGGAATTAACCGTTGAATATATGGAAGGGTGGAATATGGTTGGGCTTCCCGTCATTACTGAAAATAATAATTATCAGGTTCAATTTCCATATGCTGTAGAAGGCACGCTTTACAGTTATAATGAAGTTTACGAGGAAGAAACACTTCTTGAAAATGGCAAGGGATATTGGCTCAGGATTGAAACTTCCGGTGCAAATGTTTTTACAGGTGATCCAATTCCAGAACTGGAAATTATTCTTAATGAGGAATGGAACATGATCACCGGGTTGACCTCACCGGTACAGGTTAGTTCAATAATTGACATAGAAAATATTATCATTGAAGGAACCATATTTGGATTTAATGGAGGATACGAAGATGCTGAGGTTCTCATGCCTGGAAAAGGATATTGGCTTAAAGCAAACTCAAACGGAATAATTAGTCTTAGTTATCCATAAAAGATAAAAGAAAAATATTTATCTCATGCATAAAAACTAAGAATTTTAATGCGAGTTTTATATAGAGGAGATTTAGACGGAGTTGTGTGCGCAGTTATTCTAAAAGAGGTGGGACTGTGTGATGATGTAAAAATTGCCCATCCAAGAGATATCCAGGAATCAAGAGTTGACATAACCAGTAATGATATCATTTGCAATTTACCCTATCATAAAGGATGTTATATGTGGTTTGACCACCATTCCAGTGAGTTTGATAAATCCAATTTTCCAAAAGAATTCATCGGGATCGCTGATGTAGCTCCCAGTGCAGCAGGATTGGTGTATAAATATTTTCTTTCAGATTTTCCAGAGTTAAAAAAATATGAAAGATTGGTTTATGAGACAGACCTGATTGACAGCGCAAATTTAACTCTGGACCAGGTTAAAAATCCCGAGGGTACATTCCTGTTGGGTTTTCTTCTTGATTCCAGAACGGGATTGGGATATCATAAGGATTTCAAGATTAGTAACTTTGATTGGATTAACAGTGTTATAGATTGGTTGACCAAGTTTTCCGTTCAGGAAATTTTAGATCTTCCAGACTCTATTGAACGGACAGTGAGATATCAAGAAATGTATAAAGAAGGAGAGAGATTTTATCAGAAAAATTCTGAACTTGACGGCAATGTAATTGTTACGGATATCCGGGACAAAAAAATTCCACTCACGAACAGATTTCTCATTTATTCCTTACCTGAACTAGAGAAAGGAAATATTTCCGTACGACTTGCAAATGGAAAAGTGGGGGAGTTTAATACGATATCGGTAGCACACTCTATTTTTGTTAAAACCTCAAAGGTTCATTCAGGAAAATTGTGTCGGCAATACGGTGGAGGCGGGCACAGTGGAGCAGGAACCTGTCAACCATCTATAGAAGATACAGATAAAATATTTCAAGAGATCATCGATGCTTGTAAAGACTAAGGTTATTCTATGATTAAATTAGTAGTCACTCATTTTTCATTCACCATTAATTTCAAAATAAAATTATGAACAGTAAGTTAGAAAAATTTAAAGATCCAAGTTATAAACCGGATGAAAACACTAAAACTGAGATTGAACAATTGAACAAGGAGGGTGAATCCCTTTCTGGTTTTCAATTAAAATTTGCTGACCTGAAAAACGCTGATTTGGTAGATGCAAATCTAACATCCTGTGATCTAAAAAGAGCAAACCTCTCCAATGCAAGTATGTATGGCGCTAATCTGGAAGGAGCAGATCTTTTTAAAGCTGATTTAGAAGGTACAAATCTTAAAAATGCGAACCTGGAAAACACCGAATTACTGGGTGCAAATTTTACAAATACAAAACTGCATAATGTAAATTGGGGTGAAGAAGGTAAAATTATTAATGAACTGGAAGCAGAAAAATCACAGGATTCCCATGTTGCGCAAACAAAATACAAGGAAGCTGAAGAAATATACTGCGCTATTAGATTAACCATGCAGGGCCAGTCCCTGGGTGATGAAGCCAGTACAGTTTTTATTCGAGAAATGGTTTGCAAGAGGAAACAATATCCTAAGTATTCATTGTTCAGAATCATGTCGAAATTTGCTGATATAACCATAGGTTATGGAGAAAGTCTGAAAAGAATCATTGGTTCAATTTTTTCTGTGATTTTTGTAAGCGCTTTATTGTACGGACTTGAAGGTGTGTCCTATCTGGGTCGCACTCTTGGTTTTTTTGTTGACGATCTGCAACAGTATGGAATATGGGCTACATTGGGCGATTTATTTTATTTCAGTGTCATCACTTTTACTACAGTTGGTTTTGGAGAAATTACTCCCATTGGTCCTTTCGGTAAATTTCTTACCATATTTGAGGGATTGCTCAGCGGAATCATTTTGACTGTTTTTATTATCGCAATGTATCGAAAGATGATGGACAGATAAATTCTTTAATTTGCCTTAATTAGTACGGAAAAATAAAATATGAAGATGGCGGAATCCATCAATGTGTTTGGAAATATATTGGAACCTTGCTGTAATAATCCCAAAACAGGATTTTTCAGAAATGGGTTATGCGATACATGTTCGGAAGATTTTGGGTTTCACACAGTGTGTATTATGGTAACTAAAGAATTTTTGGAGTTCAGTAAAAAAATGGGGAATGATCTATCCACACCCAATCCAGCATACAATTTTCTGGGATTGAAACCGGGAGATAAATGGTGTCTATGTGCTATGAGATGGAAGGAAGCTTTGGACCACAACATGGCACCACCTGTCTATTTAGAATCCACACATCAAGAAACATTGAAAATTATCAGTCTCATGGAACTACAACAATTTGTAATGAATTAACATGCTTTCTTATTATGGAAAATAACAGATCAGGATTTAAACGAATTTCAACTGAAGAAGCAAAAATATTGCTTGAGAGTAATCCTGAATTGACCATTGCAGACATCAGGAATAGTGAATCTTATAATTTGGGCAACATCCCACACTCAATTAATGTGAATAACAAAAATATTGCGCAGTTTTTAAAGGATACCATTAAAGAAAAACCCTTATTGGTTTACTGTTATCATGGTATTAATAGTCAGGATGCTGCTAATTATTTTGTAAAAGAGGGATTCAAGGATGTCTACAGTTTGGATGGTGGATTTTCTGAATTTTCGAAATACATGTAATTTTGATAAAAGAATGAATACAATTGTAAAGAATTTCTGTCTTTCAATTATCATAATGACAACTTTTGGATTTTCTCAATCGGAGTGTGACGGAGAACGCTATAATTCTGAGCTATTCTCCAATATAAACGTAACCTCCGATATCGAATATGGAGAAAATGTATCTGAGGATATCTTGGGCGGCGAATATACTCAGACCCTTTATTTAGATGTCTATGAACCGGTAAATGATAATATCAATGAACGACCCTTGATCATTTTCATGTTTGGAGGTGCATTTGTAGGAGGTTCAAAAAACTCACCCGTTATGCAGGAATTGTGTTCACGATACGCAAAAATGGGTTATGTGGCTTCCGCTATTGATTACAGACTCACCCCGACATTGATATGGAATGGTTCTGAAGAAAATGCATATAAAGCAGTCATAAAAGCAATCCATGATTTAAAAGCTGCAATTCGATATTTTAGGATGAATGACCAGTTAAATGATGATTTCGGAATAGATACATCCCGAATTTATGCCGGTGGTTCATCTGCAGGGGCAATTACTACTGTGAATGCAGCATATATAAATAATGAAAGTGAAATTCCGGACCCCATATATGATTACGTAATGGAATATGGAGGCCTGGAAGGTTTTAGTGGAAATCCGGGATATAACTCAGAGTTTTATGGAATCGTAAATTTATGCGGTGCTATTGGCCATTATGACTGGATAGAATTGGATGATATACCCGTTGTAAGTGTTCATGGGGATGAGGATACTGTTGTT
>CAZBBE010000030.1:0-12629 GCA_964489755.1 uncultured bacterium
GTTTTTCCTAAAAAATTTTAAATCAACCGCATTAGATCAAACCTGATTTGTAGTAACGTCGTAGTCATTTAAAGAAAAATTTTCTATATTTACCCTTGATATGAGTTGGATACAAGATAATTTAATCCCATTTCTCGAGTTTCCCTCGATGCAAAGTGCCTTGATAGTAATAGGAGCGGTCATTGTAGCGAAAATTACTGATATATTTTTCACCCGGATTTTCAGACGCATTGTATCAAAAACACAGACAAACCTGGATGATAAAATAATAGACCTGTTGCACCGTCCAATTTTCTATTCCATCATATTTATTGGTCTTTCAATCGCAGTTAAACGGGCTGGATTTCCTGATTATATAGATTTTGCATTGGTCGGTATTTTTAAGACCATCACTATTTTTATATGGTTTGTCATTTTAACCAGGATTTTTCTCCTTTCAATGGAATGGGCATCCGGTCGTACATCTAGTAAGCTTTTCCAGAATAAGACTCTCCCATTATTCAATAATTTGGGAAAAATTCTAATTACACTTTTTGGAATCTATTTTATTTGTCTTAGCTGGAACATAAATATTAACGGATGGCTGGCCTCAGCCGGAGTATTGGGTATTGTACTGGGTTTAGCAGCGAAGGACACAGTCGCTAATTTTTTTGCCGGAATATTTCTTATGGCCGATTCGCCGTTCAAGGAAGGGGATTATATCCTTTTGGATACCGGAGAACGAGGATATGTGAAAAGTATGGGAATACGCTCTACCCGGATCATGACACGGGATGACATTGAAATTACAATTCCAAACTCGGTTATTGCCTCATCTAAGATTGTCAATGAGAGCGGAGGACCTGTAGAAATTGAAAGGGTACGCATCACCTTGCAGGTTTCCTATGGATCAGATATTGATAATGTAAAGGAATTACTTAAATCCATTGCCGTGAAAAGTTCAAATGTTATGGATGATCCGGAACCCAGAGTTCGATTTAGAGAGTTTGCAGACTCAGGTTTAAAACTCCAATTACTCTTCTGGATCTATAAACCGGAGATAAGAGGCAGGACCGTTGACCAGGTCAACACCGAAATATATAAACAGTTTGCACAAAATAATATTTCCATTCCATATCCTACGATGAATGTCATCATACCGGAAAAATCCGGTGACAAATAAAGAGTGCGACTGAAATACTATATCCTACTGATTTCTCTTATTTTTTCACAGGAAAATTCTACATGGGAGGTCATCCAATCTGAAATACTAAATCAAAATTGTACGCTGTCATGCCATGTTCAGGGCTCATCATTTGCTGAACAATCCAACCTTATTCTTACGGATGATGCTGCTTATGCTCAACTGGTGAATGCACTACCACATAACACCGCCGCATTGTCTGACGGACTTTTGAGGGTGGGGACAGAGGGGCTTCCCAGCCTTTATACCAGTTTCATGTGGGAAAAAATAAACGCTCCTGACCACGAGCATTTTTATACAGAGCATCCCTATTATGGTGCCATTATGCCTTTGGGACTTCCGGTCTTGACGAATGGAGAACTTGATTTCATTAGGGAATGGATTCTTGCCGGTGCACCGGAAGAGGGTGAAATTGCGGATACACTTCTGCTTGAGGATACCACTCGATATGATCCTCCACAGTTTGAAATATTACCACCTCCAGAAAATGGAATTCAACTGCACTTAGGTCCATTTGAAATCTCTTCAGGATTGGATAGAGAGTTTTTTTATTACAATCCTATTGAAGAAACAGAGGATATTTTTATAAAGAGTGTGGAAATTACCATGCGCCCTGGTAGTCACCATTTTATTGCATATACATTTAACCAATCAATGCCAGATGTACTTTATCCAGAGCCATATGAATACCGAGACCTTCGTGATGAAAATGGAAATTATATTCAGGAGAATATGATTCAAATGGCTTTTCACGAGTTTGGAGCTGGTACGCAATGGCCAAGAATGGACTATCATTTCCCTCCTGGAATTGCTTTAAGGATCGACCCTAATTTTGGTTTTGATTTGAATTCACACTATATAAACTTCACTGACACAACAATGACGGGAGAAGTTTATCTCAATCTACATACGCTTCAACCGGGACAGGTTGTAAAGGAAGCGAACATTCTGACAATGAATAATGGCAACATTAATCTTCCTCCCAATCAGGTCACAACTCTCACTCACACTTTCTGGGTTGGGGATATATTTCCGGAACCGATTTCTATTTTCCAATTGTTTTCTCATGCTCATCAGCACATGCTGGAATTTCGAGTATTTATTGAAGGGGGAGAACAGGATGGGGAACTTGTCTATGTTGCATTTGACTGGGAGCATCCACCCATTCTGGAATTGGACCCGCCTCTCTATTTGGAAATGAATCAAGGACTGACCCTTGAAGCGACTTACGATAATTGGACAGATGAGACACTGGAATTTGGGTTTTTGAGTACGGATGAGATGATGATACTTTTTGGATATTATTATTTGGGAGAAAGTCCTTCTGCAATTCCGCTTACATTTCAGGAAGGATGGAATCTTGTTGGACTTCCCTTTGAATATGAGAATACATCTGTCGAATCTATTTTCCCACAGGCAGAAGCAGGAACCCTTTACCAATTTGATGACACATATACTAATGCAACTGACTTGGAAATTGGCAATGGATACTGGCTGTATTTTGCCGAAGGTGCGTCAACTGTTTTATCTGGGATTCCTGTTGAAACAAGTGTGGTTGAACTGACAGAAGGTTGGAATCTTATATCGGGAATTTCTTCCACGGTGTCGGTCAGTGATATTTATGATCCCCAGAATATTTTCGTTCCCGGTACGGTGTATGGATTCAACGGCACCTATTTTTCTTCCGAGATTTTATCCCCAGGTAAAGGATACTGGATAAATGCAAATCAGAATGGGAGCATCTTACTTTCAGCTAACAACACTCAAAATAGAATAGAACAATCTCACTATTCTGATAATCTAAACTCAATATCATTTGGTAAAATGTCGTTGTACTTTGGGACTGAAAATTCTGATGTCAATACACTGGGTTACAGTCTTCCACCCACGCCTCCCGCAGGAGGAAATGACATCCGTTTTTCTGGAGATACTAAACTCTGTACAACGGATGAATGTGTGATTGAGGTGATGAATGACGGTGAGCCACTTACACTTGAGTGTGAAATTAATGATGGTGAGTCATGGGAAATTATTGATAGAAATGAGAGAGTTACACCTTGTTCTGATATTTTAGTTTTTGGCGTGAATGATATATTGGAATCATTGGTGCTTAGAAAGTCCACTCCCCACCAAACTCCCACAGAATTTGCTCTATATTCTGCACACCCCAATCCGTTCAATCCTCTAACGACAATTCGGTTTTTCTTACCTGAATCCGGTGATGTGAGTCTGCTGGTTTACGATCTTCAAGGAAAATTGGTTGAGATCCTTGTGGATAAAAAACTATCTTCAGGAATTCATACCGTACAATGGGATGGAACCGGATTTTCCAGTGGAGTATATTTTGTTTTGTTGGCTGATGGTACCGATCATCTAACAAAGAAAATTGTATTATTGAAATAGTACAGATCGGAAAAGAACACTTAATTTGAAGTTAGGAGTTTTAAAATGAATTCGATGGTTGTCACCATTTTGTGCGGAGCCATACTCTTCCTATTATATGCTTTAATTGAAATTATCAATCTGAAAAAGGAGGTCAGAAAATTATCAAATATATCGGATTATTTACTGAAAAAGGTCAAATCACTGAAAGGTGAAAATGAATAAATATTCTATTCACAAAATAAATGTGAAACAAATCAATAACAAAACCATATAGATATTTAAAAAATTAAAATCAAAAAGGAATAATATGAGCTTTACAATTTTTAATCGCATGTTCAGAGCATCAAAATTGGATGTGGAACTGTATGAAGAGGTGGAAGCAGATAAATCCTTGCTGACTGAAGCAATGGTGGTTGTCATACTCTCCAGTATTGCCAGTGGTATAGGTTCCTGGTCCATGGGCCTGGGAGATTTATTTACTGCTACAGTTGGAGAGCTTATCAGTTGGTATGTATGGGCATTTATCGTTTATTTAATTGGTACGAAATTGTTGCCCGAACCTCAAACAGTGGCAGACCATGGTGAACTTTTAAGGACCATCGGTTACAGTAGCGCTCCGGGAGTAATTCGAATATTGAAATTAATTTTACCGTTCGATGGAGCAATTGATTTTATTGCTAATCTCTGGATGCTGGCAGCGATGATCATTGCGGTACGGCAGGCGCTAGATTATGAATCCACTATTCGGTCTGTGGGGGTCTGCGTATTGGGATTGTTAGTAAAGATTATCGCTTTAACTTTCATACTGTTGGCATTGGGTTTTCTCCATACTGTCATAGGGAAAGCAGTTTAGACTAGAGTGACTCAAAAAATTTGTGTTATAACTGGTGCAACAGATGGAATTGGAAAGGTCACTGCCACTGGATTGGCTGAAAAAGGATATACACTTGGTCTTGTAGGGAGGAATAAGGAAAAGGGTGAAGGTGTAGTCAGTGAATTAAACGAAAAAACCAGGAATGCCGGAATTCACTATTTCAATGCAGATTTATCTCTTATGGCGGAAATCAAAAAGGTGGCAGGAGAGATTCAAAATAAATTCCCTGTTATTGATGTATTATTAAATAATGTGGGAGCAGCATTTTTTGAAAAGACCTTTACCTCGGAAGGATTTGAATCCACATTTGCCTTAAATCATTTGGGTTATTTTTTATTGACAAAGCTCTTGTTAAATAATTTGAATTCAGAAAATGGTGCCCGTATTGTAAACGTGGCCTCAGACGCCCACTTTGGTTCCAGTTTAGATTTTAACGATCTTCAGGGGGTTAACCCCTATGACGGTTACCCGAACTATCAGAGATCAAAACTGATGAATATTTTATTTTCTTACGAACTTGCGGACAGACTTAAAGACAAACCCATCAGAGTAAACTGTCTTCATCCAGGATTTGTAGCCAGTAAGTTTGGTCACAATAATTCAGGTATGAAGGTTGTGTTTTTGAAAATAGCTCAAAAACTGAAAGCTATCACTATGGAGGAAGGTGCCGAAACTAGTATCTATCTTTCCTCCTCTTCTGAGGTAGAGGAAACCAGTGGAAAATATTTTTATAAAAAGATGGAAAAACAAAGTTCTCCAGAATCCCGTGATAAAAATATCAGAAAAAAACTTTGGGATGTAACGGAAGAACTTTTAGTGGGATTCAGTTAATTAGAAACAACATCTATTAATTCCAGCTCAAAAACTAACAACTCATTCGGCCCGATTTTTCCACCGCTTCCCCGTCTTCCATAAGCTAATGCAGGCGGAACATAGAGTTCCCATTTAGCTCCCACCCTCATGAGCTGCAAGGCTTCTTTCCAGCCTTTCATAACAGACCGGAGACTCAATTCAGACGGCACATTATTTTCAACTGAGCTATCAAAAACAGTTCCATCAAGATGTTTACCGATATAATGAACTTTTACACTCTCATTTACAGTGGGGCTTTTTCCTGAACCAGTGCGAATCACTTTATATTGTAATCCGCTTTCTAATTCGATAACACCGTCCTTGATTTTATTTTCCTTAAGGAATTGGTAACTCTTCACTTTATTTTGTTCCGATAAAATTTTCTGTTTTTCTGATTTGTTCATCCGGACTTCCATATAATAATCCCGGAGCATCTGCCTGGTATCATTTTCTGTTAATAAATATTCTTTATCATCATAACTTGCCACAAATCCATCAAAAAATAAGTCAGGATCAATGTCAAAATCCTGTCTTTTATAGGACGAACCAAGATTAACACCCATTCCGTAACTGATGGAATCCATTTTTGTACTGAGTTCAACAGGATTGGTATCATTCGTGTATTTTTTTGAACAGGAAATGAAAGTGAAAAACAGAATTGGAATTAAAAGCACTCTTTTCAAATTACTTTCCTTGCGATGCGGTTCAGATTTTTGATAACTTAACAGCAGTACCATAGACAAGTAATTCTGCGGTGCTCTGGATGATCATGGATGTCTGGAACCGGACACCTAAAATTCCATCGGCACCCAACTCTTTTGCTCTTTCTTCCATTCGTTGAATGGATTGTTCCCTTGATTCTGATAGCATCCTCGTATATTCTTTAATTTCTCCGCCCACAATGGACCGCAAAGCGACACGGATATCCTTTCCTATATGTCTTGCTCGAATCGTATTTCCTATAACTGCTCCCAGTGTTTCAGTTACGGTATATCCAGAAACTGTTTCAGTGGTAACTAGGATCATTTTTGAATCCCTTAAAATGGTTCTCTTTCTTTTGATTTTTGGGTTTCTTGATAAATATCGTACAGAAATAATAAGATTCCAGATACAATTATGAAAATTCCAAAACCAATCCAAGGTTGGTCAGTAAGAAAACGAATAATAATGCTGATAAATTTCAACATTAAAAGTATGGTTCCTCCGGCGATGAGATAAATGGCTGTTTTACGCATTGTATTTTCCTGAAATTAAAAAGTAAATAACTATAAAAAATCAGTTAATTTTTCCTCAGAAAATAACCTGAATCTGTTAATAAATATATATATTTATCATGGTGTTCACTATAAAAAAAGAACTTTTTACTCTCCACTCATTTATAGGTGGTTACGACAAAAATATAACCTATTTGATTCAAACACAGGAAACGGAACGGGTGTGGGCTGTTGATGCTTCTGTTCCCATCCACAATTTACCCGGTGAATTAAGAAATAAAATAGCAGGAATATTTATTACCCATACACACGGTGACCATATCTCGTATTTAGATCAATTCGTATCAGAAAACCCCGAAATTGATATTTATCTTTTTGTGGAATCATCGTACAGAAGATTCGATCATAAAACTATTTTGATTTCAGATGGAGATGTAATTCCTGTGGACCAATCTCAAGTAAAGGTATTGCACACTCCTGGGCATTACCCGGACAGTTGCTGTTTTCTATTGGATAATTCTTTATTTACTGGTGATACTGTTTTTATCGGTAGAACAGGCAGAACAATAAGCGCGGGTTCTAATGTGAGAAAATTATATCATTCGGTGTATGAGAAGGTATTAACTCTACCTCAAAACATAACCATTTTCCCCGGTCATGATTACGGATCCAAACCCTACTGCTCAATAGGAGAGAACATAATAATCAGTCCTTTACTGCAAGCTGGGGATGAAGATGATTTTGTTCAACGAATGGAGGAATATGAACGTAGCAGAATCTCTTAATCTAAACACTGAATTACCCAATATTGAATTTCAGTTTAAACAATTTGGTGAATCAGTAGAATCGATTATTATAGGATTACATGGCTGGACCGGAGATGAACATTCACTGATTCCCGTTTCCATTGGAGTCAGACTGCCCAATTCTCTATGGATTTTACCGAGAGCACCATTCAAGGCACATCAAATCCCAAAAGGATATTCATGGTTTAATAAAAAACCGAAGTCTAAAGAAGAAGTTTTAACAACGGTAAAATTTATTATAGATATTGTGAATTCAATTAGAGAAAAAATGAATAATAAAGTGAGAATATTTATGTTAGGTTTTTCTCAGGGTGCTACACTTTCGACTGCCGCAGGTTTACTCATTGGAAACAGGATTAACGGCATTGTAGCAATTGCAGGATTTTTAAGTAGAAAAAATACAGAAATGCTAAACATTGAACCGATTAAATTTAATCTTCCCATATTGATTTTACATGGAACTAATGACCAAATTGTTCCTGTAGAACGAGGGATTGAATCAATGAATATTTGTAAAGAATTGGGATGTAAAGTTGTGTTAAAAACCTATGATGAAAAACATAAAATTCCCGTTTCCTCGATGAAAATAATTAGGGAGTTCATGGTAAAATAATTATTCTATTCTTACGTTTATTGCTCGGTCTCCTTTCATGTCAAAATCCACGTCAAATAAGACACGCTGACCTTCTCTCAAACCTCTATTTTTCAGGTGTTCCCGAAGCCCACTGACGTGGAGAAAATAATCCTCACCGTCATCACCGGTCACAAAACCGAAGCCTCGATCTCTATCATATTCTTTAACCGTTCCTGATTTCATACTTATATCCTTTCCAATTATTTAATCCTGTAATGCAATCGAATTTGAAAATCCAGATATTTTGATCCTCCTTCTCCACGTACCCCTGCTTGACTCTTTGGAAAAGTGATAAAGGGTATTCCAATTCCTTCATGATAATCTCTCATTTCAAAATTCAATGAATATTTTTCGTTCATCCTGTATTTCATTCCAATTCCAAAAATGAACAATGCATCCTTCTCATCATCAATAAACCCCACATCGATTAACGTATATCCTTTCACTTTTTCCCGGGATTTAAAAGAAAATTGTATTCCTGGTCCAAATTTCAGAAAATGACGGGATCTGTCCCCAGTTTCATAAAATAATTTGGTATTAAGAATTGTGAATCGTATTCCATAAGACGGAGATATTTTCCAAAGTCCACCAATGGAAAATGAATGTGAATTTGAAAAATCAGTTCTGGGCATGAAATAACCGATTCCGGGACCAAATTCAAATATGGATGAGAAATCATCCTGGGTTTTCCCTCTGGATTCTGAAGATAGAACTATATTAAAAAACAGTACGGAAAAAATCCACACTTTATTGAATGTTTTATAAAACATTAAAAATTGATTTCTTCATCCATATTATAAAACATAAATGACCAAATATCTGCTTGTTCTTCAATATATTTTGACGTGGGTTTTCCAGCACCGTGGCCTGCTTTTGTTTCTATTCTGATCAAAAGTGGATTTGGATTATCAGACCTTTTTTCCTGCAGGGTAGCAGCATATTTAAAGGAATGAGCCGGAACCACCCGGTCATCATGGTCAGCAGTTGTAACCATTGTAGCGGGATAGATTGCATCTGAACTAATATTGTGCAGCGGAGAATAGGAATACAGATTCCGAAAATGTTCCGGATCATCACTGCTTCCATATTCCACGGCCCAAGCCCATCCAATAGTAAATTGATGATAGCGAAGCATATCCATCACTCCCACAGCGGGAAAAGCTACTTTGAACAACCCTGGGCGCTGGTTGATGACAGCACCAATTAGCAACCCTCCATTGGAACCGCCACGAACCGCAAGTTTTTCTGAAGAGGTATAACCTGAATTGATCAGGTACTCTGCACCTGCAATAAAATCATTAAAAACGTTTTGTTTATTTTCAAGCATTCCGGATTTATGCCAAAAATCTCCATATTCACCACCGCCTCTCAGGCAAGCAAGGGCAAAAACACCTCCATTTTCCAATAGAACAATATTACTGGTACTGAAAAACGGCTGCATACTGATATTAAATCCACCATAAGCGTACAGGAGAGTGGGATTTGATCTATCCATTTTTATGGATTTTCTGTGTGTAATGAAAATAGGTATTTGAGTTCCATCCTTACTGGGATAAAATGATTGAGAAGTCACATAATCTTCCGGAGAGAATGCAACACCGGATGTCTTGTATACCTCAGAGGTCAAGGAATTTAAATCAAGCCGGAAAATGGTCCTTGGATGATTGAATGTCTCGAAGCTGTAAAAAACCTCTTTTGAGTATTTTTTTCCTCCAAATCCACCCAGACTTCCCGGAGAGGGAAGTTTCACTTCTTTTAGAAATTTTCCACTTTGCATATGGACAAATGCTTTGTCCTGTGCATCAACCATATAAATAGCAATGAGTTTATTCCCTGGAAAGGAGACAGATTGCAACGTATGTTCACTTTCAGGGAGAACATCAAACCAGTTTTCCATTTCTGGGGTATTTAAACTGAAGGACACCAAACGTTTTTTTGGTGCATTTCTGTCAGTCATCATATAAAATGTATTTCCCTCATTATGGACAATTCCGTGGTCCCCGTCAAAATCTGAAACTACAAATATGAAAGGAGAATCCAGACTATTTAAATCTTTAATGGCAACCGTATTCCCGTGGGTCCCCTTCGATTGATACAGGATGAGGAATTGATTATCCTCAGTTGTGTTTATATAGGGAGAATGCCTTGGATGTTCCGGATCTTCAAAAATCAAAACATCTGTAGTTTGGTTAGTGCCCAGTTCATGATAATAGACCTTACCGTTTTCATTTGTACCGGACAGTTCTTCACCTTCTTTCGGTTTCGGAAATGTGGAATAGTAAAATCCTGTCTCAGTCCAGGCCATACCAGAAAATTTTATCCATTGAATATGATCATCCAGTAATTGGTTCGTATCTAAATCCAGAATATAAAATTCCTTCCAGTCCGATCCGGATGAACTGACTCCGTAACCCAGATATCGGTTATCATGTGAAAAATAAGTACCACTCATTGCAACGGTTCCATCTTCTGAAAATGTATTTGGGTCTAAAAGGACTTCAGGTTCAGCATTTAAATTATCCTGAGTATAAAGAACCCATTGGTTTTGTAATCCGTCATTTTTATAGAAGTAAAATTTATCTCCTTCCTGAAAGGGAATGGAAAATTTTTCATAATCATTCAATTCAGTCAACCGTTCTTTTATTTTGTCTCGATAAGGAATTTTTTTCAGGAATTTATTTGTGACCCTGTTTTGGGCTTTCACCCACCGATTTGTTTGACTGGATTGATCGTCCTCAAGCCAGCGGTAGGGGTCCGAAACCGATATACCATGATATGTATCTACCACATCCAATTTTCTGGGTTTTGGATAGATAATTGTAGAGTGGTTATATTTTGCAGTGAAAACAAATAATACAATTAAAATAGCAGTTGTGAGGTATGTTTTAATTTGGTTCATTTTTTCTCTGAAGTTAGGTTAATGATAGTTCAAGGGATATATTTTGGTTCCTAATTTAATGTTTGATTAATGATACTAAGTGACAACTCCTCTGTTATATTTATATTCCTGAATGATTTCACCTGATGAATCCCATTCTAAAAATTTACCATTCATTTCCCCATTTTTATAAAAACAATCTATTTTTTTTCTACCATTTTTATGCCAATGAATGCAAACATCATTCTGAATACCATGAATATAATTATTCGATTTCATTATATTTCCTGTTTCATACCACTCCAGCCATTCACCGTGATATTTCCCTTTTTCATAGTGAATCTGAAATGCTTTTTCTCCATTGGTATACCAATGCTTACATAGTCCATGCCGCAATCCATTTTGGTATTCAAATTCGGATTCCAATTGACCAGTTCGAGACCATCTTTTCCATATCCCTTCTTTTTTTCCATTGGAATAATTTCCCTCTTCCTTTTTTCTGCTGTTGGGATACCACGATTGGATTTTACCATGGCGAGTTCCATTTTTAAAAGTAATCAATGACCGTCTTTTTCCATTGTCGTACCAAGCTTCCCAGGTTCCGTGTGGTTGCCCATAGGTAAATGAACCATCTGATTTTTTATGTCCGCTTGTGAACCATTTAATTTGCTTTCCATGAGCGATACCCTTTTCATAATATTCCTTTTGAGTCATTTTCCCATTCGGATGCCATATTTTTCTCAATCCAGATTTTATTCCATACTCATATTTTTTTTCTTCTTGGGACTCACCTGTGAGGGAATATTTTGTCCAAACCCCTTCCTTTTTTCCATTTTGATATCCTCCCGTCAAACTCGATTTCCCGTTCGGATGCCATCGTTTTACTTTTCCGTGGGGAACTCCATTTTTATATAGAATTGTTTCTTTATTCTGTTTTGTGTCATACCATGTGTTCCATTTACCCATTTTTTGCCCATTTATAAATCCCCCTTTTTCCTTTAATTCATTATTTGAATACCACCATTGAAACAACCCGTTTTTATTTCCAGTTTTCCAAATTCCTTCATACCGTTTTTTGCCATTATAAAAATAATCAATCCATAGTCCATCTTCCTGTCCATTTTTATATTCACCTTTCTGAATCAAGCTACCAGATTCATTCCATACAGAGAATTTTCCATCTTGGACTCCATTATTAAAATACTTTTCTTCCTGCTTATTACCTGATTCGTAAAAGGAGATGAATACTCCGTGTTTAACTCCATTCTTTTTTATCCTCGAATAGATTTTCATCAACCCGTTTTGATAGAATTTAAGTTTTGCTTCATCAATCTTGGTAAAAGATAATTCGATGGAATGATCCGAATTATTCTTGTAAACAACCCATCCTAATGAAAGATATTCCTTTACAAGAGATGTAAGCTTACCTGAGTTTTCAGTTGAGATTATTGTTTTTAACTGTTGTTGAACCACGGGAGAGTTTCACACTTAAAATTATTTAATAGCAAAGAAAATTCTTATAGAAAAATTATTGCTTTGTCCAAATTCTTGTATTGAGATTTAAATTTTTAACCAAGTTGGTTACTAATGTATAGATCCTCATAATATTCCTAAATTTAATAACTTCTCCAAAAATCTTTGGTTTGAAGAGATCTTTTAAATACAGAATTGTGACAAAGAGTCGTTTATCCACAAAGGTTAGCTGCATTTTTTACTGGATTTTTCCTTGATAGAAGTAGAAAAGGATAATTTTGTACCCCGGACAGGATTCGAACCTGTGGCCCACAGCTTAGAAGGCTGTTG
>CAZBBE010000031.1:0-12564 GCA_964489755.1 uncultured bacterium
GAGGAGAACCCGCAATGAGCCATGTTCCCTTTGTGGATGAGAAAGAATGTATTGGTTGTAATCTCTGTATGCTCGTTTGTCCTGTGCCTGATTGCATCACCATGGATGAAGTTTCTCATACCGAGGGTAAGGAATCATGGAAAGATCGTATCGCAAAAAACTAGACATAACCTAAATATGAATTGGTGGATTTGGCACTATCCATAAGTATGTGGCTATTAAAAGATAAGTGCTGGTTCTTTTTAACATCTCCACCACTATGCATCTAATGTTTATCTTCGCACCACCGGAATTAACTGGTTAGCAAGGCTGGTGAATTTTTCCCATATACACATTAAATAAATGGAACCTGACTATCAAGCAATGTTACATGTGGCTATAGAAGAGGCCAGAATCGGTTTATCCGAGGGCGGTATTCCTATTGGTGCCGCTTTATTTGATACCGAAAGTACTCTTTTAGGTTGTGGGCATAACCGCAGAGTACAGGAAGGAGATCCTTCTGTTCACGGTGAAACAGATGCTTTTCGTAAAGCCGGGAGACAAACAACATACATAGACAAAATAATGGTGACAACACTGGCACCCTGTTACTATTGCAGTGGATTGATTATTCAATTCAAAATAGGGAAAGTTGTGGTGGGAGAATCCGCTAATTTTAAAGGTGGAATTGATTGGTTAAAAGAAAAAGGAGTTGAAATAATCAACTTAAAATCGCAGGATTGTATAGACATGCTTAGGTCATATATTGAGAAAAATCCTGAGATTTGGAACGAAGATATTGGGGAATAACCACGAGGTATTTCAGTTTACCCCCTCATCCACTTTGCCCCTGCCCAGCCGATAAGAATAAATATGCCAAGTATGAGCCAATTGTCGGTATTCCCATAAGTGGTAACCGGGAAGTGGCTGCTTATCATAATGAAAATAACGGGAACAGACATAAATGTATTATGTTTTGAACAGCCTTTTGCTTTGACCGCCAATAGCATATCCGGTTGTTGATTATTTTCTACGGCAGTAATCATTTTTCTCTGATTGGGGAGAATAATCATCCAAACATTGGCAGCCATAATGGTACCAAATAAAGCGCCAATATGCATCATAGCTGCCCGGGAACTAAATATTTGATCCAGCCCAACAAATAAACCAATAATGAGTATTAGAGAAATGGCCGCGCCCACATATTCATTTTTCCCAATTAGAGATGACCATAATAAATGATAGATACCAAAGCCAAATACTAATACGCTTATTCCAATTAAACTGGCGGTTAATTCACTCATTTCTGAATCGGGTTCAAGCATAAGTCCGCCCATATAATAGACAATAATGAGTAGAAATAATCCGCTAATCCAGGTTAGCGCTGATTCCCATTTAAACCAATGGAGTGTTCGTGGCATCACTTTGGGTTTGGTCTGTTTCTCCACCAAATAAAATCCACCCCCATGGACCATCCAAAGTTGTCCCGAAACATTTTCATCAGCATCTGGAGCGACTTCCAGCGGTAGTGTCCGTTCCATCCAATTGAATAAATATGTTTGTCCAATCCAGCTAATTCCAGCAAGAATGTGAAACCAGCGGAAGACCAGATTAAGGAGTTCAGAAATTTTATACCATTCCATTTTTTAACTTCCCCTGTATGTGGAATAACCAAATCGACTCAATAATAATGGTATATGATAGTGTCGGCTTGTGTTTGTAATATTGAAAATAATTGGGATAGACGAATAGAAACTATCCGATTGCTGTGATTCAAAATAGGAAGTAACGTCAAATGTTAATCGATAGGTTCCCGATGAAATTGTATCGCCTTCTCCTAATAATTTTTCAATTCTGCCATCATCGTTTGTTGTACCGTTTCCGATGGCTTCCCATGATTTGGAATTATTTAATTTTTCCAGCACAGCAGGGATATTATTAGCTGGCGTACCTTTAATCAAGTCTAAAACGTGGGTTGTAATTTGACATTTCATGATTATCTCCCTTCTAAAATCTTTTTGAATGAACGTGTTCGAATTTCTTCAAGAGTGAGTCCTGTTTTTTCTGCATCTTTTTCTAAAATGGCACCACAACTAATACCTTGAAGAAAATAATTCAACAGTGATTGTCCTGTGGCTGCATCATCGAAAACATCACCAATTAATGTTGCTCGTGCCGCTTTATTCATAAATGATTTTAACCGTAATGATGTGGATGCCAATCCGTCCAGAAAAAATGAATACACTGCCGCATAGCGTAATGGTAGTTGACTTGGATGTAAATCCCACCCTTGATAATATCCATGTTTTAGGGAGTGGTTTACATTGTTAAAATTCAATCGCCATGCATCATAAACCACTTGCTTATTTTCTTCACTCTGGCTTTCAGTCAGCAGATTTCCGCCACTGGGTCTATGGGGACCAACGGGTATAATATTGGTAGCGCCGTCTGATAATCGCACGCCAGTTCCACCCAATGCAACCTGCATCATATGACGAGCAAAATCACAATTTGGATGAGTAATACTTTGATGCACTGCTGTGATATTTGTGGATGCTGTATAATCATAGACACCAAAATGGGCGCCAACACATCGACCATTAGATGCTTTTACCAATGCGGGTAACGCAGAATTTCCATTGCTGTCCAGAATTGATTGGGTCGTTTCAATCATTAATTCTAATTTTAATGATCCGGAAGAAAGGGCTGTTTTTTCTTCCAAGACTTCAAACAATTGAACCAATGCTATCACTTGTTCCGGAATAGTGACTTTGGGTATGGTGACGACAAAATTATCAGGAAGGATTCCGTTTGTTCTTTCAGATAGAGATGTAATAAATATATCCAATGTTCTAATGGCTCTATTCTTTTGTTCTTCAGTAAATGGCTTTATTCGAATCCCAATAAATGGCGGCAGTGAATTTGATGCCATACCTTTTACCAGTTCTTTAGCAGCGGAAACTGCATGGCTATCTTCTTCATCGTCTGATCGATTTCCATACCCATCTTCAAAATCAATACGAAAATCTTCCACTGGTTCACGTGATAATTTTTCTAAAACGCGTTGGTAAACTGTATAAGCATAATAAGCGATATGTTTTTCTTTGCTTTCTGATGACTCACTTGCAAAATAATCTTCAAGGGTAGAAATGTCTTCTTGGGAATTAGGAAGTTGATCATGTCCTTTTAACTTAAGAATTTTTGAAAATTTCACGAAATTAGGCGCATATACTTTTATATGGTTAAGAGCGCCAACACCCATCTTTTTCGCAGTACCTTCCTTAAAAATATGAGCTCCACCATAAACAGTATGAACTGGTTGCCGTTCAGGTGAATCGCCAGGATGTTCTGTATTAAAAATGGTATTAGCTATATTTAACTGGTTTTTTATATCGTCAATAGTTGATGTTGGTACGGTTGTTTTAATCATAAAAGTATTTTTTGTAATCGAATTTGTGTAATCTTATTTTGTTCTATTGCAGCACTTTTCATTTCAGTTTCAGAATTATTTTCTAATCTTGTTTTTATGAGCGCCAACATTTCTTTGGATGATTTTCCCGTGGCACAAACAATGAAGATAAATCCAAATTTATCTTCGTACAATTGATTTGATTTGGCTAAATTAATTAACGTGTTTTCAGAAGCATCATTCACGCCAGATTGTTCATTTTTTGATAATGATTTTGTGTTTTGAAAATTTTTCCGCAATGAATCCATATTGCCAATTTTGGGGTGATGTGTGAATGCTTCCAACCAATCATCAGTTGAAAGGGAAAACCAAATGGATTCAGCTTTCTGAAAAAGATTGTCAGTACTATTAAAGGGTCTATTACTTTCCATCATTCTGATCCAATTGGAAGCACCGCAACATAGCTCAAACTGTGCCATTGCTTCAGAACTGGTTATGGCATTTAATGATTCAAGTGTCATTTAGATGGGTGTCCAAGTATTCTTAAGCGACTAACGCCACCATCGGGATATATATTAAACCGAATATGAGTCATCGGTGTTTGTTGGTCTATGATAAAAACATTTTCTTGGTTACCAGCAAGTTTAGATTTGGGTAAAACTTCCACCCACTCACTTTCATCATTGTTGATGGTATCACCAAATGCATAACATCCTTCAATGGAGCAGGAATCCGGGAAATTACCTTTGAAATGGAGCGTATCAACGATCACTCTATCTATGGTACAAGGACCGAGTTTTAGGATCGCCCAATCATACTCCGGACCACGACGTCGTTTTGTTTCCCACCCATCGCTCATATCAATGCCGGTCGTTGGTTTAATTAAATTTCCCATGTGGCTAAAATGCATATCGCTACAGGAGATCATTACACCACCATTTTCTGATAATGCAAAATCTTTTACCCCACCATCATTTGCAGCAATATTGTCCGGGACGCCATGAACTCTGAATCGAGCCACACCACCATCGGGATAAATATGGAGTCGAACATGGGTAAAAGATTGTTTACATGAAATTTGAAATATATTTTGAGAATCTCCATTCAGTTCAACTTTGGTCAGAATTTCTTCCCATCCGTCATTTGCAATGATTTCATCTACTCCGGAATATTCTGGCATGTAACATGCTTCTACAGATGCATGAGATGGAAAATTCCCCATAAAGTGATTGGTATCGATATTCAATTCTCTAATCATGCCCGGTTTTCCCAATCGTAGAATGCACCAGTCATGTCCTTCCGTTCGTTTTCTACGGGATTCCCATCCATCCATCCATTTTCCTTGGTTTGTATATTTGTCTTCAATAAATACACCACGACCCGATTTAAGCAAATTTTCTTTCGGTGCAAAGAAGTCATCACTAGCCAACAAAGTGCGACCACCGTTTGATTCTAATGCAAGGTCAATTAATATATTATTCATTATTTAAAATTATTTTTCCTGTAGGATTGTCTAAAAATTCTCCATTATCATATATCTTTTGTCCACGTAGGAATGTTTTATAAACCAAGCCATAAAGGGACTCACCTTCATAAGGGGTCAATTTATTTTTATGGTGAATAGCATCTTTCGTAATAGTATATATTTTATCTGGATTCCAGCAAACCAAGTCAGCATCATATCCTGAAGAGATCTGCCCTTTTTGGTGATCTTTTCCAATGAATTTTGCTGGTTGTGTACTCATCCAATTTATAAGTTGATCCAATGAATATCCACGTTGTTTACATTCAGTCCAAATAACAGGGAGTGTAAACTGAATTGATGATATCCCACCCCACGCTTTTTCAAAATTACCTGCATCTAAATTTTTTAATTCCGCTGTGCAAGGTGAATGATCTGAAGTTATAAAATTTATGATTCCATTTTCCAATCCGGACCAGAGTTTTTCTTTATTATCACTTTCCCAGATCGGGGGTGCGCACTTGAACCGTGTATCACCATCTGAAATGTGTTCAGATGAAAAGTGAAGATAGTGGGGACACGTTTCCACAGAAATTGGGAATCCATCATTTTGTGTTTGGGCAATTTCAGTTAAAACATCAGAAGACGATAAATGAACGATATGGATTTGGGCACCATATTCTTGACATAGCTGAATGAGTAGCTTTACTGCATTGTTTTCCCATGACTTTGGTCTTGAATCTTGAAAGCTTTTATAGGTGGAATAATCTTCAGACGCAATTACATCATTTTCCAGTTCTGCGTGGACCAATACAGGAACACCTTTCTTTGTAAAAACAGGAAGCGCTTCCCGAAGGTGTTCTTCTGTAATATTTGGAAATTCATCAATACCGGAGTGACTTAAAAAAGCCTTAAATCCTAATACACCTGCATCGGCTAAAGATTCAAGATCCTGAAGATTATCAGGGATCAATCCACCATAGAATCCGCAGTCAACCCAAAGCTGATCTTGTGTTACCAGAAGTTTTTGTTTCAATGCATCGACAGTTGTGGTAACCGGAATACTGTTCAACGGCATATCCACAAGTGTGGTAATTCCACCGGAAGCAGCCGCTTTTGTAGCTGTTTCAAATCCTTCCCAATCAGTGCGACCCGGTTCGTTGATATGGACGTGGGTATCTACAAGTCCAGGCATTATTACATCATTTCCTATATCTTCAACTGGACAATAAGATGGAATTTCTTGAATAGAAACCACATCAAGAATTTTTTCCCCACAGATTAATATGGCACCAGGCCTTTCGCCACGAGATGTCATAACACGTTGACTGGTAAGCGCTAAAGTGGGAGAAATTGACATCTTAATTAGACAGCTCGTCTCTTAATTGAAGTAATTGAGCCGCAACACTAATTGCAATTTCTTCCGGTGTGTTGCTGGCCATGGGAATCCCCACCGGCGCAGTAAGTTTGGTTAACTGATCTTTTGAAATTCCTTCACTTTTCAGCCGTTTTTTTATTTCAGATATTTTTGCCTGGCTGCCCATAATACCTATAAATGGAAAGGGATACTGAAGGGCACCCAAAAGTCCGCGAACATCAGAAACAACGTCTGTGGTCATAACCACAACTTGGGTTATTTCTGGATGGACAATATTATCAGCGGTTTCGGTGTAATCAGCCACAATTTGGACAGATTGAGCATATTTATTTTCTCCCACTGTGGATACATTGTTTCGCGTATCAAAAACAAAAACATCATAGCCAAGTTGATTCATGATGCGGGATAAAGCCAAAGAACAATGACCACCACCAATTAAGGCAATCCTGTTAAAATTTAGTAGTTGTTCCTCATAGAGCCAATCATGTCCAGCCTTTGATAGTTTAAATTGTGTCTTGTGTACATCGAGTTGTTGCTCCCGGATAATCATTCCATCAGGACTAATGGAAAGAAAAGCGGATTGATTTCGGATTAATATGCGGACAATTTGTTCGATTGTTTTCTTATCTTTTTCGGAGCAGCAGAGATAATACAGATTGGTTTGTTGACCCGCACACATCATGCCCGATTTTTCTCCCGGTCCGGTTTTTTGATGGTTCAGAGTTTGGAGTTCTGGAGTGAATTTGCGATTTCCTAAAATATCTTTTGCGCGTTTTACTAAATTAAATTCCATGATGCCACCACCGATAGTCCCCATTGGATCTCTATCTTTTGTTACCAGTAATTTGGTGCCTGTGGTGCCTGGAGAATGAGGTGTATGTTCCGCGACAAAAGCCAGAAAAACAGGCTGCTCTTTACTCAATAAAGATAATACTGTTTTCCAAAAGGATAAATTTGAATGTGAAGCCAAATTAGATGGTTGCCCCAACCATCCTATCGGATGACCATAATACGTTGTTACTATCATGAGATTCCGGTCGACCAGCCCCAAACAATCCCATAAGTATTTTTTCATGGGTGAAAGGGGCATCAAAAGTTGAACTAAAATTTGGGTTAAAGGCACGGACAGCATTTTCCAGGGAAAAATAAGCACCGATACCATACATTAATGGTGGTTCACCCACTGCTTTAGATTTTAATATCGCCATCTCATTGCCCTTTGTTTTCAGTGGTTCAATCACTATCTCTTTCGGGACTGAATAAATATCCGGAATTTTGTAGGTGGATAATGAATTGGACATCAACTGGCCATCCTGATTGTAGAAAATTTCTTCCATTGTCATCCAGCCAATGCCTTGGACCAACCCACCTTCAATTTGGCCAAAGTCAACACTGGGGTTCATGGTATTACCAAAATCGTGAACAATTCTTACTGCGTCAAAGTTGTAAGTCCCGCGGATACAATCAAGGGTGACTTCAGTCAAAGCCAGACCAAAAACATGATAAGCGAAAGGATTCCCCTTTTCTTTCTTCATATCGAAGTTAATTCTTGGTGTGGCATAATGCCCATTTTCCGTTAAACAAATGCGCTTTAAAAAAGTCATTAAAACGAGTTTATCCCAATTGAGATCTGTAGCGACTCCTTTGCTGTACACTATTCCTGATTTTATATCAATATCCTGTGATGAAATGCCAAAATGATCGGCCGCACAGTTTTTCAATCTTTCTAATAATACATTACAGGCTTGCTGGAGTGCTTTACCATTCAGGTCTGCTGTAGAACTGGCCGCCGATGGTGAAGTGTTAGCGACACGGGTTGTATTGGTAGATTCTAATTTGACGCGTTTTGGATCCAGAGAGAATATTTGAGACGCTATCTGAATCATTTTTGTGTTCACGCCTTGTCCCATTTCCACCGCGCCGGTACTGACGCCAACACTGCCATCGGTGTAAATATGAACCAAAGCTCGTGCTTGGTTCATGGGCTTTTTCGTAAATGAAATGCCAAATGTAACCGGCATTAAAGAGAACCCTTTTTTCACATCAGCATTGGTGGAATTGAATTCATGAATTCGATTTTGAACCGCTTCTATATCAAACCTCGATTCCATCTCTGACCAAATTTTAGTCAACTCCACACCATCAGCAATTTGACCGTAAGGGAATTTATCACCGTTTTTTAGCAAGTTTATTTTCTGTAACTGGTGAGTCGAAACACTCAACTCTTTCGCCGCATGAGCCAAGGCAGATTCAATTACAAACATGCCCTGCGGACCGCCAAAACCCCGGAAAGCAGTGTTGGGCGGTAAATTCGTTTTACATGAATAGGCGGTCATTTTTACGTTGGGTATAAAGTAAGAATTGGTACCGTGGAATAGGGTTCTTTCCATAACGGCAGGTGACAAGTCAGCCGCAGCACCGGCATTCTGAAAAAAGGTTGTTTCATAAGCCATGATTTTCAAATCATCCGAAAACCCAACTTTATAATCGGAACTGTAAGGATGTCGTTTCCCGGTCATGCGCATGTCATCCAAGCGGCTCAAAATCACCTTTACCGGCTGATTCAAAATTTGCGTTCCCAATGCGGCCATGATGGCCCAAGGTGTGGCTTGATCTTCTTTCCCGCCAAAACCACCCCCGATCCGAACCACATCAACTTCAATTTTGTGCATCCCAACATTTAAGACTTTCGCCGCGGTTCGCTGAACAGCAGTAGGGCCCTGCGTCGATGAAGAAATTCGGATATGACCATTTTCAAGGGGCACGGCATAGGCCCCTTGGGTTTCGATATAGAGATGTTCCTGTCCATTCGAATGGGCTTGTCCCTTGAAAACATGGGCGCATTTCTTCCATGCTGATTCTGTGTCGCCTAAAGAAAAGGTTCTTGGTGGGAAAATCAATTGATCTTTCTTTTGTGCTTCCCGGGAATCAACAATGACTTCTTTTTCTGAAATGTTTATATCAACAAGTTTCCTGGCTTCAAAAGCGATTTGATCCGATTCAGCAATAATCAAGGCAATGGGCTGTCCCGCAAAATAGACATCTGTTGAAGCGAATAATTCTTCATCTGGAATAATCCCGCCGATTTGATTTTCACCTGGAATATCCTCATGGGTGATAATTTTAATGACACCATGTAAATCCAAGGCCTTTGTATAGTCGATAGATTCAATACAGCCGTGTGCTATAGGGGAATCAAATACAACACCGTAAAGCGTCCCCTTGATAGTAGGAATATCATCCACATAAATGGATTTCCCCGTAACATGCCCTTTGGAATCAATATTTTTCATTTCAGGGATTCCAGGGTGATTTGACTTGGAAATAATTTAATAAAATGGGCATAAAAAAGTTGGCGCAGTAACAACCGTTTATAGTCAGAAGATCCACGTACATCGCTAATCGGACTTATTTCATCCTGAAGAATTTTGTTAGCAGATCGAACTGTTTCCGGTGTAAGTGTTTTTCCTGAAAGAAATGAACAGGTATTAATCAAATAAATTGGAGTGGGGCCTACACCACCGGCAGATAGGTGTGTTTCTGCTATTTTATTAGCGGAAATAGAAATTTGAAGAGCCGTATTGACGCTGGCAATATCAAGGTAAATCCGCTTACTCACTTTTTCAAAATTAAAATGGCTATCCTGTGTTGGAAGTTTAAATGAAATTGTAGAAACTATTTCATCAGGTGATTTATCCAGGTCTTTGTACCCTTTGTAAAATTCTTTCAAATAAATGGATCTGCTTTTGTCTTTTTTTGTCAATTTTATTTTTGAGTTGAGGGCCAGGAAAAATGCGGTAAAATCTCCAATCGGTGATGCATTTACGATGTTTCCACCCAATGTTGCCATATTTCGTATTGGTGAAGATGCAAACAATTTTAAATAGTCTTTGAGCCGGGGGAAGCCAGAAATAAAAACTTCCGATTCCAATAAATCCGTTGCGGTTGCCCCAGCACCTACGGTACAAACGCCATTGTCAATTTCAATAAAGTTTAAATAGGGCATATTTGAAATAAAATCTATATTTTGGTCGATTAATTGGTCATACTTTTGCACATAAAGATCGGTACCGCCGCCCACAAGGGTTTCGTTTTGGGGTACATTGTCTACTGGCAGAATTGTATTAAGCATAGATGAAATTTGGTCGAAATAAGAAGGGATGAACTTTTGTTCGATTAACCATTCAAGGGTTTCATTTAGGTTTTTGCCAGAAAGGGATTCAGTTATATGTTTTGCGGCTCTTTCAATCGGTTTGTATCCCGTGCATCTACAAATATTTCCATCGATTGATGCAATAGCATCTTTATAACTTGGGGTTGCGTTTGCCAAACAAAACTGGGTGAGCGATACAACAAATCCCGTCGTACAAAATCCGCATTGAGATCCGCTTTCATCCACCAAGAATTGCTGAACGGGACTTAAAGAATCCATATTAAGTCCTTCTATAGTAACCACATGTTTTCCTTGAGCGTTTCCAAGGGGTGTCAGGCAAGATGTCACTTGCTTATAATTCAGTTTGCCATCAATTAAATCACCAATGAGAACAGTACATGCACCGCAATCACCTTCACGACATCCAATTTTGGTCCCCATAAGTGATTGTTCATATCGAATAAAATCAAGGAGAAGAGCACCGCTGGGATGATCCGTTTTTATGGGATTATTATTGAGAATAAATTCAATCATTAATAATCTATATTTTTATCCCTTTTTTTTCACTGTAAAAATGCAGATTGTGCTTCGTTTTGTAATAACTGAATTGTCGGAAATTTTCTTTCATGAATTGGGAGTTCCAATTCTTGATAAATGTAATTGTCATCAAAATTAATTTCTGTCGCATCTGTTTTTGTATTTGCAAAATAAATTGCTTTTGGTCGTGCCCAGTAGATTGCACCTAAACACATGGGGCAGAGTTCGCAACTGCAATATATTTCACGATTATCTAATTATTTTGATAATAGTTTTCAACTTGGCTAATCAATTTTTCTTTTTTTTTATCGGGCAAAAAACTAGCTTTAAAACTATTTTTAGCCAATTGGGCAATTTGTTTTTTAGAAAAATTTAAAGCAGCAGAAATTTGTATGTAATTCTCATTCATATACCCATCAAAATACGCTGGGTCATCTGAATTTATAGTGACCATTACTCCAGCTTCCATTAATTGGAGCAAAGGGTGGTCCTTTAAATCTTCCACCACTTTTAATTCCAGATTAGACAAAGGGCACACGGTGAGTGGTATTTGTTTTTCTGCAATGTACTTTATCAATTGGTCATCATCCAAGGACCGGTTACCATGATCGATCCGAGATACTTTTAATAAATTAATAGCTTCCCATACATATTCAGCAGGCCCTTCTTCGCCTGCATGGGCCAAGGTGATAAATCCTTCATCCATTGCTTTAGAAAAAACACGCTCAAATTTTGAAGGTGGATGTCCCAATTCAGATGAATCTAATCCAACGCCTGCGATCCAATTTTTATAGGGTAATGCCTGTTCCAATGTTTCAAATGCAGATGCTTCAACCAAGTGTCGTAAAAAGCACATGATTAATTGGGAACTGATTCCCAGTTTGTCTTTACCATCTATTAATGCGTTGTGAATCCCTTGAATGACCGTATCGAACGAAATGCCACGATCTGTATGTGTTTGTGGATCGAAAAATATTTCTGTATGAACTAAATTTTGCGCATGCACTTTTGTGAGATATGCCCAAGTTAAATCATAAAAATCTTGTTCATGTATTAGGACACTTGTACCTGCATAATAAATATCCAAGAACTCCTGAAGATTATTGAAATTGTAAGCTTTTTTCAATTCATCTACTGATTGATAGTTTATGGGAATATTATTTCGATGGGCAATTTCGAACATTAGCTCCGGTTCAAAAGTGCCTTCAATATGTAAATGAAGTTCCGCTTTGGGAATACCTTCAATGAAATTATTTATTTGAGTGGGATTCATAGTAAATAGATTATTATTGAATTTATGGAATATTCATCGAACCGTATTAGTTCATTTTATTCAAAATTAATTATTAATATAGTTATAATTTGAAATTTATAAATGAAAAAGGAATAAAAAAATAGGTAATTAGTTAAAAACTGAGTGATAAACTCGAGAAAAAATTTGGTAAATGACAGGTGGTTACTTCAAAAACGGGCTATTTCTGTCTTTTACTGTCATATCAGAAACTAATAATAAAGTAATAAAAACCCCCAAAGTTCTTGTCGAGAAACAGGGGTTTTCGTCGAGTGATCCCGGTGCGATTCGAACGCACGGCCAACGGCTTAAAAGGCCTATTTATTTACGACAATAATTAAAATAAAATGTACTA
>CAZBBE010000032.1:0-12456 GCA_964489755.1 uncultured bacterium
CATGAGATTATTCCAGGACTTAGGGGTGACCTTTATATTGCGATGTATGATTCTTATGGCGACGGTTGGAACGGTAACTGGCTAACTATTGGTGATGAACAATTTACAATTCAAAACGGTACATTTGCCGAGGCTACTTTAACTCTTGATGATGGCACCTACCCAGTTGTATGCAATGGTGGAACTTGGCAGAGTGAGGTGTCCTGGGAGATTTACGATGCCAATACTGAAGATCTACTTCTTTCGGGTGGTGCACCCTATTCAGGAGAACTGGTTGTTGGAGGTGATCCTCCCGCCGTTCCTGACAATGATGACTGTGCTGACGCAGAAATGGTTAGTGGCTCCAGTCCTGTTACTCTTTCAGGTACTACTGTTGGCGCTAATATTGACTGTCCCGGTCTTTTAAACTGGAACGCAGTCTGGTATGAGATACCGGTTCCTGATGAACCTAGCGATATTGCAATTCACGTTGAATCATCACAATCTTTGACAAGTGCAGGCATAATAATAATGGATGATTGCAACTGCGATGATTTTATAACGGGTGATTACGAATTTACTGGGAATGGTACCGGAATAGACCTATTTTTTGAAGGTGTCACTGTGTCTGGTGGGTCAATAGTTTTTCCTTTAATGATACAACCTCAAGCTGATTTTGAGGTTACGTTTGATTTTGAATCTATAGAAGAACCGCCTCCATCTACTGACTTCAGTACAACAATAACTGCTACGGATGACCTGGGCTCCTTGCCCTTTGAGCTGACTTTTGGTACAAGCCCTGAGGCTACCGTGGGTTACGATGATGGTCTGGATGTATATGCTCCACCACCACCGCCACCGCCGGCCTGGGATGCTGCCCTATTCAATATGGAGATCAGTGATCGTTTTTTTGCTGATTATCGTCCCACAACACCGGAGACAGGGACAACAGAGTGGGCCATTGATTTTCAGGCAGAAGAGGGTTCGGATGAATATGTTTTAAGTTGGGATACCTCAACCTTGGGAACCGGCAGTTTTATTTTGTCAGATGCTTTTGGTGGTATTGCTTTCAGCATAAACATGAGAGAGCAGGAATCATTTTCTGTGCCCACTGCGTACAACAGAGTGATTATCACTCAATCCTATGTCACACTGGATTTTCAAACTCATATAACTGCGACAAATGATTATTCTCCTGGTGAATTTGTAATGACCATTGGAACAAGCCCAGATGCAACAGTTGGTTATGATGAAGGACTGGATGTTTTTGCGCCTCCTGCACCACCACCACCTGCTTGGGATGCTGCTCTATTCAATATGGAGATCAGTGACAGATTCTATGCTGATTTTCGTCCCACAACACCGGAGGCAGGGACAACAGAGTGGGCGATTGATCTAACGGTTGAAACTCCCAACTCATTAAATACTCTTTCGTGGGATCCAAATACCTTAGGTGAAGGTAATTTTATGCTAACTGATGCTTTTGGTGGGGTTTTATTTTCCTATGATATGACAATAATGGAGTCTGTTGAGTTAGACCCGACAATCAACAGAGTACTAATTATCCATTCCTATTACACATTTGATTTTTTCTCTGTGCTTACGGCCACGGATGATGCCGGGTCTGCATCCTTTGAACTATCTATTGGAACGATTCAGACTGCTACCGATGGGTACGATGATGGATTGGATGTTTTTGCTCCTCCTGCACCCCCTCCTCCGGCCTGGGATGCTGCTCTATTTAATCAAATTATAAATGACCGATTTTATACTGATATCAGGCCAACCACCCCGGACCAGGGCTCAACAGTCTGGGCGGTAGACTTTCAGGCGGACGTTGGAACCAATGAATATATACTTACCTGGGATCCAAATTCTTTAGGGGAGGGGAATTTTACACTGACAGATGCATTTGGTGGAACCCTCCTTTCAATTGACATGAATGAGGTCAGTGAGGTAGAGGTACCAGTTGCTTTCAGCCGGGTGCTGATCACTCAAAGCCTTTTTACACTGGATTTTGCAGTAACCCTTGTTGCAACAGATAATGTCAATTTTCCTGTGGATCTTATATTTGGTACTAGTCCGGATGCAAGTGATGGTTATGATGAGGGAATGGATGTGTATGCTCCTCCGGCACCCCCACCACCGGCCTGGGATGCAGCACTATTCAATACTATTGTAATTGATCGTTTTTATGTAGATATCAGGCCCACGACTCCGGAAGATGGATTTACGGAATGGGCTGTCGATTTTCAGGCAGGAGTTGGTACTGACTCCGTAAATCTTTCCTGGAATGTTGACGCCCTTGGTGATGGTAGTTTTACTCTCACAGATGCGTTTGGAGGGTTATTTTTTACGGTAAACATGAGTTCCATAAATAGTTACAGTTTTCCCATTGCATTTACCAGAGTTTTCATACGCCACAGCTTTACATCTTCTATAGAATTAGCTTACATGGATGGTTGGAATATGGTTGGGCTTCCCTTAATTGTAGAGAATAATGCTTATGATATTATTTTTCCTGAGGGTGAGCCTAGTACATTATATGCTTATGATAATGGATACTCCCTTGAAACAAATTTAGAACTTGGTATCGGTTATCTCCTAAGAATGACGCAGGAAAATATCACAACCATTTCCGGAACTCCGTTTAACAGTGTGACTGTTTCATTGAACCAAGGGTGGAATATAATTTCAGGAATTTCGAGTCCAATTGATATAGATATCGTGAATGCAGAAGATATTATTGTGGCCACCACTGTGTATGGATACGGCTCCAATGGATATTTCTCACCGGAAGCAATAGAACCGGGATATGGGTATTGGGCTCGTGCATATTATGACGGTGAACTGACCCTGAATTCCGGGATGAATCGTGCTGACAAGAAAGATGAAATAAACCGTTCGCTGATGAACCGGATTGATTTTGTGCTTTCCAATGGATTTTCGAAATCATTATATTTTGGGGAATCACTGACCGTTAATGAACAATTGCAATTCAGTCTTCCTCCAAAATTTGAAGGGATAGCATTCGATGCACGTTTTAACGGCGATTGGTCCCATTCAGAGAATGGAAGTCCTATTCAATTGATAGGAACAGAAGGGGCGTTATTGGTACGTTATTCAATACAAAAACATATAGTTAATGAAAAATGGATTCTGGAACTTGATGGTAAACAAACCGTTCTGGATAATTCTGGGGAGCTAAACCTTGATGAAATCCCTTCAACCATTCACCTGATAAAAGAATCTGATTTACTCCGGATGTTTTCATTGGGGACAAATTTCCCCAATCCATTTAATGGTACGACGATTATTCCATTTGAATTAGAAGAAACTGCCCAGATTTTCCTCACGGTATATGATGTGTCTGGTAGGGTAGTAAATGAGTTGGTGACTGGAGAAAAACCTGCCGGAATGTATCATATCGAATGGGACGGAAAAAATTCACTGGGAATGAATGTGTCTTCCGGAATGTATCTTTATTCGTTACAATCTGGTGAATATAAAATATTCAATAAATTGCTTTACCTGAAATAATTCTTGAAATTTTGGGCGGTTTTACTATTATCGGTAGTCACTGTAACCGGTAGTTCAAGTGAAATAATTTACCAAAACAATTCTCTGATTTTCTGTTTATTTCCCCAGGTTGCTCCAATAAACCTGAGTGCTTTTAACCGAGATTCATCAACGGGATTAGTGAAACTGGATGAATTTATTGTAGAAAAAGGTGTATTGGAACTATCACAGTGGATTCCCTTTGCACAAGAAAATGATAGATATGGTAATATCTATTTAAACCGAATCTATAGGGTTCATTTTCCTGAAAAACGTGACGAAAATATTGTCTCAATCAAGTCTGATCTTCAATTGTTATCCTGCGTCCACTCTGTTGAATTTGATTATATAAGGAAGCCGCATTTCACCCCAAATGATCCACAGTATGGTCAACAATGGTTTTTACCTCAGATAGGTGCAAACCTTGCATGGAACAATTGGAATCCCAATGGTGGGAGCTCACCAGATGGTAGTGATATTCTGTTAGCTTCTGTTGATACGGGAGTTGATTGGGACCATGTGGATTTAATAAATAATCTTTGGCAGAATCTGAACGAAGATGCTGACGGAGATGGACATACCGTAGAGAATTCTGGTGGACAATGGGTTCTCGATCCCGGAGATTTAAACGGTATTGACGATGATGACTGGGATAACAATCCCGATACATTTATAGATGATTTGATCGGTTGGGACCTTTCCGGATGGAGTGGCACTGAGGACAATAATCCTCAACCTCGTCCTGGAGCGAATAATTACGGAACATGGGCACACGGCACCCATGTAGCAGGATTACTTTCCGCTTCTACTCACAATGGAGCTGGAATTGCATCTACCGCTTTCGATTGTAGAATTATGTCTGTAAAAGTTTCAACGGGGAACCAGTCTTATCCCTATATCACTGATGGATATTCAGGCATTTTATATGCCGCCAAAGCAGGTTTTCATGCTGGTTCCTATTCTATCATTAATAACAGTTGGGGAGGCGGCGGTTACAGTAATTATGAGCAGTCGGTCATCAATATTTGCCATGAAACATACGATGCAGTCATTTTTGCAGCTGCAGGGAATGGAGACGATGATGGATGGGGAGAAGAATACTCGGCTCATTATCCCTCAAGCTATGAACATGTCATTTCCGTTACAGCCTTAGGAACGGGTGATTACTGGAATCACTGGGCAACATACCATGAAACGGTTGACCTGGCTGCACCAGGAGAAAACATCCGCAGTTGTGTTATTGGAAATAATTATTCTTCCTGGGATGGCACCTCAATGGCCACCCCCATTGCGGCAAGCTGTGCTGGTTTGATGCGGATTTATTCTCCCACTATCACAAACGTTCAAATTGAGACTATGCTTATTGCTTCTTCGGACCCGGTGATTTATGATATTAACACAGAATCTTATTTAAATGGAAGACTGGGGCATGGAAGAGTAGACATTGAAAAAGCATTGGATTCGGAATTATTTCCATCCATTGAATTTGTGGATATGGATATTACTCTCCTAGATGGTGGGGATAATATAATTCACCCGGGAGAGGCCATTGAACTGAGAACTATTTTATTTAATGATGAAACATGGGGCGAAGCAGTCGGTTTGGAAGGTGAACTATCGACGGAGTCAAATGTGTTTGTGGTCCAAGAACTTGCCAATTTTGGCAATCTGGCTCCGGGAGAAGCAACCCTCAATATAGATGACCCCTTTATTGTCCAATTTCCTTCTGGTGTTACACCTGGTGAGGTTGAGTTCACCCTAACTCTTTCCTCAAATATTGATGACTATATGGAATACACGGAACAGTTAATTTTTTCAGTTTTAGTTGAAGAGGGAGTGAGTCAGGTTGAAATTTCAATTCCCTATAACAGCGGGTGGAACTTGGTTGGACTACCCATAGATGAAACAGAAATAGATTATATGGATATGTTTCCAACGGCTATTGAAGGAACATTATTCGAATTTGAGACAAATTATACTCTCGTTCAAACCTTAAATCCTGGAAATGGATATTGGCTTTTGTTTTCCAATATTGGAACCGAATCAATTTTGGGTGGTCCAATTGAAAATCTTTCAATTAATCTGAATGAAAATTGGAATTTAATCTCCGGACCATCCACTCCTGTTTCAATAGATAACATTATAGATGATGATTCTATTTTGGTTCCCGGTACCTTGTATGGATTTTTCAACAGTTATTTTCCAGCAGATTATTTAATACCTGGTAAGGGGTATTGGATTCGGTCAACATCAGTAGGACAGATCTCTTTTGGAGAAGGAAACAGAACTTCTTCATACAAAGGGATACAGGATCGTTTAAACAGAGCAAACAAATTATCGTTTCACAATAAAATGGGGTCAACCCAAACACTGTATTTTGGGGACGAAATTTCAGGTCAGGATTATTTAAGTTTTAGTGTGCCCCCTCAACCTCCATTAGGTATTAATGTGTTCGATGTGAGATTCTCGGGTGATTTTATGGCCACAGTTTTGGGTGGAGAAATTGAGGTCATTAATTCAGATTTTCCTATATATATTGAAGCAGATTTAAAAGATAATTCACAGTGGATATTGACTATAACCGAAGAAAATCGAGTAGTGAATTTCCCCCAGATTGACCAGAATTTTATTAGCATTAACTCATCCCAACTGACGCTACACAGGAACATCCAAAAAGCATCCCCAATTTCCGATAAATTTGAATTGTCTGCTTACCCAAATCCGTTCAACTCATCGACCAATATACATTTTTCTTTATCCGGAGACTCCGAAGTCACCCTGTCAGTTTACAATATAATGGGTCAGAAAATAGTAGGACTGATACCATCTGAACATATATTTTCAAAAGGACATCACTCCATAATCTGGGATGGTAAGAATAAAAGGGATGAAAATATCCCCAGTGGTGTATACATTCTTCGTCTTGATTCGGGTGAAAAACATATATTTCAAAAGTTGTTCTTACTAAAATAAAAGGGAAAATACCGATAATACAATTAATGTAACTTAACCAAAACAATGAAAAAAAATATTCAAATAATTAGTTTTATCTTATTCATCTCAATGAATTTATGGGCGAAAGAGGTACCGGTAGAGATGGCAGAAACAGCAGCAAAAAACTTTTATTCTTCCAGGATGAATCACAATTTGGGTGAATTTAAAATCAGGGATATTCATCGTTTATTGCATCGAGACAGATTAATGATTTATGCTTTTGATATTGAACAAAATGGGTTTGTTTTAATTGCCGGAGATGACCGAGTCTATCCTGTCATCGGGTACAGTTTTGAATCAGGTTATTCTACAGAAAATATACCTCTTCAACTTGCTGGATTGCTGGAAGAATATAAAAAAGAAATTTACCATGCAATTTCACAGAATGTTCAACCAGACAATCAAATTGAAAATGAATGGGTCACTATTTTGGATGAAAACTATGTTGAGCAGGTTACTCGTAATGTGGGTCCCCTGATTCAAGCACGGTTTAATCAGCCCAGTCCCTGGAATCTGTTGTGTCCCAATGACCCCGATGGTCCTGGTGGGCATGCATTGGTGGGATGTGTTGCAGTTTCCATGGTTCAGGTGATGCATTACTGGTCTTACCCAGAAGTAGGGTACGGGTCTCACGGATATAACCATAATGAATATGGCTATCTATTCGCTGATTTTGGTGAAGCATTCTATGATTTTGATAGTATGCCCAATAATGTAGCTACTTCAGCATCTCAACTTTTACTGTATCATGCAGGTATTGCCATAGATATGGGTTATGGTCCCAATGGCTCTGGTGCCTGGGTTGGAACTCATTACCCCTGTGCCATGTCTGCAATGGAAGAACATTTTCTCTATAAAAGCATTATCCATTTTGAGGAGAAGAATGACTATTCCAATTCAAACTGGATCAGTATTATGCAGGATGAACTGGACTCCGGAAGACCTGTGATCTACCGAGGATATGACAATAGTGGAGCTGGAGGACACGCATGGAACATTGACGGCTATGAAGATGACCATTTTCACTGTAACTGGGGGTGGGGCGGTTCTTATAACGGATACTTTCTTTTTTCTAATCTCTCTGCCGGTGGATATACATTTGGTCAGGGACAGGCGGCAGTCATGGGAATTGAACCTCTAAGTTTATCTGAACCAAATATTGTGTTGATGGATTCATATTTTGAAGAAATTTCTGGAGATGGAGATGGTGTTGTGAATCCCGGTGAGGAATTGGATATATTTATCACTATCCAGAATCTCATTCCCTGGCCGACAGCGACCAATATTGCTTTAACTTTGTCGACCGAGGAACCCTCTATCACGATTTTAGATGATTATGATTTTATAGAAATCATAAATACCGATGATTCCTACACGAATACTTCATCACCATTTACGGCAGTGGTCTCATCCAATGCCAGTTTGCGAGACTATGAATTTCAACTAAATATTACCGCAGACTCAGATGAAGAAGGGTCCTACGAAAACTCATTTGATTTTGAAGTAAATGTATCTTTAAACCAGGCGAATTTCCCCGTTCTGGTGAATAATCAATTGGCAGCGACCCCCACTATTATAGACCTGGAAAACGCAGGAAATGGAAAAGAGATATTGGTTGCTGAATATTGGGGGCAGGTTAGCACCATTGATAATAATGGTAACCAACTTCCCGGGTGGCAATATGATATGGGGAATCAGATATGGGGTACTCCAGCCATAGGAGACTTGGACGGAGATGGTGAAAATGAAATTGTGCTCACATCAAAAAATGGGAAAGCAGTTATTCTGGATATAAATGGAAATGAATTATTGGAATATGATGCGGGTCAATTTCTCATGGGAACACCAGCACTGGGTAATCTTGATATGGATGAGGATTTAGAAATTGTTTTTGGAGGGTATACACCTTCCGGAAAAATTTTTGCGATAAATAGTGACGGTTCTGATGTTTCCGGTTTTCCGATCATTCTGTCAGAGAGGATTTTGGGGGGTGTTGCCCTGGCAGATTTAAACTCAAATTTGAAAGATGATATTGTTTTTGCTACTCAGGAAGGAAATATTTATTTGATTTATGATGATGCAACAATTGCACCAGGATTTCCTGTGGAAACTGGGGGAATATTTAAAAAAGCTCCCTCAATCATTCTTCCTGAAAATGAGGCTCCCCTCATTGCTGTGGGTTCAAAAAATGATATTTTTTATGGAATTAATATCGACGGTTCTCTTCGGTTTAGTTTTTCTACTTCTGGCGACATAATGACCTCTCCTGCAATAACAAGTAGGTCGAACGGGGAAATAATCATTGCTTTTGGTTCCAATGATGACCATTTATATTTGATAGATATTCAGGGAAATTCAATAAACGGATGGCCTCAGAATATAGATGCAGATGTACTGGTTTCCCCAGTATTTGCAGATTTAAACGGTGACGGAAATTCGGAAATTATCTCAGGATCTGGAAATCAGTTATTTGCTTTTCACTTGGACGGGTCTCTTGTTGATTATTTTCCAATGTCCTTCACTTTTCCTTTTACAAGTTCTTTAATGATAGATGATTTGGATTTGGATGGGGATATCGAAATTGTAGCAGGAAGCAGTAACGACCTGGTCGTGGTTGATATAAAATCTGGACAGATTTTAGAGAATTCATGGAATATGTTCCGGGGAAATTATTTAAGAAACGGAACTTATTATCCCCAGGCAACCCTGTCAAATGTTATGGTTCAAATAAATGAGGGTTGGAATTTAGTAGGTATTCCCTTGAATGTATCTGATCCTAATTATCTCACAGTATTTCCAGGTGCAATTGAAAATACGTTATTCGAATTCGAAAATAATTCTTATATACATGCGTTTGAATTTGTCGAAGGAAATGGATATTGGTTAAGATTTCCAGAAACCGGAGAAACATCAATTTCAGGATGGCAAATTCCATCTCTGGAAATTTATTTAAACGAAGGCTGGAACCTCATTACCGGATTGTCAGAATCCATTTCGATTATGGATATTATGGATGTAAATGAAATTATTATTCCCAATTCCATTTATTTTTACGATGGCGGATATTTCCCGGCGGATGAATTAATACCGGGGAATGGATATTGGTTAAAATCGTTTACAGTCGGTACAGTTACTCTGGATGGTAGCGGGAGGAATGGAAAGTCTTTTTCTTCTGATAATAACTTTGGATATTTGAATTCTGTGGATATCAATGGTGTCCGTCTGTATTTTGGTAATTTGTTGGATGACCATCAATTGAATCAATTTGACCTTCCTCCTAAACCTCCTGCAGGAGGTTTAGATGTGCGTTTTATAAATAACAGCAGACACACCATTGAAGGCAATACTATTGACCTGATGAACCCCGGGAAATTCTTACTCATTGAGTATGATGTTAAAAATAGTAATTGGGTGCTCAACTGCCAATCATTAAATAAAGAATTTCAGCTGGAAGGGAAGGGTAAATTTTCATTGGATGGTAATATTGAAGGTTTGGTTCTGAAGAAGGCTGAATCATTGGGCAAACCACGGACTTTTTCACTTCATCCTGCGTTTCCCAATCCATTTAATCCGTCAACTACTTTTTCTTATGATTTACCGATTGGTACCTTTGTAACATTAAAAATAATTGATTTGTTGGGGACAGAAAGAGTAGTATTAGTTAATCAATATATGAAAGCCGGAAACCATAAAATTGATTGGCAAAGTAATAATATTTTTAGCAATAAAGCTGAAACAGGTGTATATTTTCTCGTTCTTGAAACGGAGTATTTTTCGGAAACACAAAAATTATTGTTGATTAAGTAATAAGATTTACCCCATACTCCCCTCCACGCCCCGGTTTTCAACCCTGAAAGCCGGGGCTACTTATTATTATAAAAATGAATATTTATCCATTTATTTTGTCTAATTTTAAAATGCTTTCAATCAGATTTAATTATATATAGAGGAGTAATAAAATTGGTACAAAATAAATTACGTTTGATCAAATTTTCTTATGTTTTCATAATTTTTAGTTTTATTCAGGCTGTTAATGTAACGTTTAAACCTCATATTATCACCCAGCCTGATGGTGAAACCATCAAGTGTTTCGTTAGCGGTGATGAATATTTTAACTGGACACATGATGAGAATGGATATACCCTTATTCAAAGTCAAAATGATGGATTTTTTTACTATGGCGTCATGGACGGAGATGAGGTTGCCCCCTCAGAATTTTTAGTTGGTTCTGTCACTCCTGATGATGCAGGATTAACTCCGTGGGCAATTCTCTCTAAGGACGCTTATCTTGAAAGGCGAAGGGTCTTCTGGGAGAATACTAACCGGGATGTGCGAGATGCACCCACTCATGGGACCATCAACAATTTAAATATTTATATTCGTTTCTCAGATCAATCCGAATTTTTTGCTCCACGCTCCCAACATGACCAACTGTTCAACGACCCAGATGGTCCTTCGCTCCTTCATTATTTTGAAGAGGTTTCATACGACACACTGCATGTGCATACCCAACACTATCCTGAGTGCGATTTTTCAACCAATTTATCTTATCAGGATGAACACCCCCGCAGCTATTATATGCCCTATAACGCTTCAACCAATCCGAATGGGTATACCGATGATCAGCGGGCGTACAGGGAGCAAACCCTATTAATGGATGCGATTGAGTCTATTGCTAATGAAGTTCCAGCTTCCTTAATCATCGATTCAAACGATGACGGCTATGTTGACAACATTACTTTTTTGGTTCGTGGTTCACCAACAGCATGGGCCACTCTTTTATGGCCCCACCGTTGGAGTCTGTATTATTATAACGTATATATTAATGGTAAACTGGTAAGTGATTATAATTTTAATTTGGAAGAGGGTGGCTATTTTACCGTAGGGACACTTTGCCACGAGTTTTTTCACACCTTAGGAGCTCCCGATTTGTATCACTATGATGCTCCCGGGGCTCCCACCGCCGTGGGTGGATGGGATGTTATGGATGGTTCTGCCGACCCTCCTCAATATATGAGTGCTTTTATGAAGTATAAGTATGGTGACTGGATAGAGGAAATGCCTGTCATCACATCCTCTGGAACCTATGAATTAAATCCTCTCCAATCTAGCACGAACAATGTATTCAAAATCAATTCCCCAAATTCATCAACCGAATACTTTGTGGTCGAATATAGGAAAAAAGAGGGAATTTATGAATCTCAGACCCCGGGAAATGATTCAGGGTTGCTGGTTTATAGAATCAATACAACTGTTGGCAATGGGAATGCTGATGGCCCACCGGATGAGATTTATCTTTACCGCGTGGGTGGTACCCTTACAGATAATGGGTCGTTTCCTCTGGCACCTTTTAATCAGTCATCAGGAAGAACAGAAATAAATGATAACACAAATCCTTCCAGTTTTCTCACTGCAGGGGGTCCTGGCGGGCTCAATATTATCGATGTGTCAGACCCCGGGTTGACCATACAATTCAGTTATATGAATATGCTACTTGTGGTCGAATGGTTGGATATTGTGGGAGACACGGATGAGGATGGAATAATAAATCCTGGAGAAGAGTTTTTCAGTATCATTTCTATAGAGAACTCATCCAATGAGATTCAGATTTTAAACGTTGTGGTTACCGTGTCCAGTGATGACAACATCATTCTTCCAGATTCGCAGATGGATTTTGGTGATATTCCAGCGGGCGAACTTGAAGCTCAGGATCTATTGATTGGCATTCCACTTGAACACCCTCTTGGTGTTGTCACAATTGATTTGCTCATAACAGGTTCATTTTTTGAAGATGGTGTTTTTACTTCTTATTCCGATGAAGTTAGTTTATCGTTTGAGGTTTCCTTGGACCAGAGTGGTTGGCCGATCGAAACCATCAACCAGGTGGAGTCATCTCCTGCGGTATTGGATATAGATGGTGATGGG
>CAZBBE010000033.1:0-12391 GCA_964489755.1 uncultured bacterium
AATTAGCATGGAATAATATTTTTCGTTTAAATTAAACTTAGTTTTTAATTGAATAGAAATAGTTTTAAATTAGCTAAATGACTTAAACGCATTTATTTTGTGGAGATTAATGTATGATAAACTTTTCATCTGACAGCACTCAATTCATTAAAAGAGGTCTTTTCTTTTTCCTATTTTCAATTTGTTTTCTTTGGTCTGAGGAAATTGCCTATAAAGAGTTAGAACTAGAACTGGATTTAGAATCACGATTCCTGAGCCGTTTGGAAAGGATCGTTGGAAAGGAAAGAGTGATGCTTGAAGTTGACATCACCCTTGAATATAAAGATGTGAAATCCAGTGAGCCCCAACTCTCATTAAGAAGAGTTTCCGGACTACCTTCTCGTCCTGCAAAACTACCTGGATTCGCACGAATATCTCAGGATATTTCTGAAAAAAGGAAGAAAGACAAAAAGCTTGAAATGAGCGGAATGATGGTAAAACTAATTCTGGATAACAGCTTACCAAATGACGTGATAGAAATTGCGAAACAAGTTATTTTAGGTCACCCCGTGTTTAACTCCGTTGAGGGTGCTGACTTAAAAGTTGAAACTGTGACTATGGTGGTTACTCCGGATATATCAAATAGTTTGAAGGGATTAGCTGATGGTATGAACCGCTCTATCGATAGTCAAATTGCAACGGATAGTTTAAGGTTAGTCTACGATGAAAAAGAATTCTCTTTAGCATCTCAGGAAATGAAAATCACTGGTATAGCAATTGCTGGGTTTGGATTGATCCTTATTATAGGTGTTTACATTTTATTAAATGGAGTCAATAAAATTGTTGGTCAACAGGAACGAAGTAATGAACTTTCTGTGAATTTAGCAACGCCTGCCGCACCTCCTCCTACTGTTTCCGAATCTGATAAAGAAATGAATATCAGTATAAATCATCCTATTGAATTGCTCCCGCCGCCAGAAACGGAAGAGCAATTAAAAGTAGCCAGACCTTATTTACCTTTTGCATTTATGCGTCAAATAAGTAATGATGATTTATGGAAAATGTGTAATGATGTACCTGCCAAGACTATTGAGGTTTTAGCGAATTATTTACCACCTGATAGAACTGCGTGGTTATTAAATCAATTAGATGATGATAGATTAAAACAAGTTTCAACAGATTTAGCATCCGGTCAGGTTTGGCCAAAAACAACAGTTGAATCTGTAAAAGAAGAATTTGTTGGAAAATATAAACATCTAATTAATCCTGATGAAATAAATACCGGTGGTGTTACGGACTATGCTTCATTACTTACATCTTCTTCTCAGGTTAGTACCTTATCAGACCGTGTTCTTTCATTAGTGGGTGAAGAGACGAATGGAGAATTACGAAAACAAATATTTCCATTTAAGGATATAATGGAAATAAATACGGATGACTTGAAAACTGTTCTACAGAATGTAGACCGAGGTGACATTGCTTTTGCTTTGCTGGAACAGGATGAGGACCTCGTTGAAAAAGTACTTGGTGCAATGGAACCTGATATGGCGAGAAGTATAAGCAAAAGAATGAATTTACTTGAAAATATCACACCCGATGTTATATTTGGTGCACAACGAAGAATTGTCAACGCTTTACGACCCATTGTGATGGGGGAGGCTAATGAGAATGCTTAACCTCATTTATAAAAATCTCTTACCAGGGAGGCTTATTTTAATTCTCTTAGCGTTCGTATTATTTTACGGATGTGGAGCAAAACGATATGGGATGGAACACGTGGACCCAGATACGTTTGAAAGTTTAAAAGAAATGGGTGAATATTACGATTGGTGGTTAAAGAATTTAAAGGAAGAAAAAAAAGAAGCCTTAAAAAATGCTCAGGAAGATTTGGATAATGAGTTAACCAATGCCGGCAAGGGTGCTAAGAAAAGATCCAAACAAATTCTTAATCGTCGGGAAAAAGTGTTAGCTGATTTCGAAGAAGGTGTTGAGGGTTGGAAAATGAATCGGGCTATCAGAAAGAAATTGATACAGTTGGGATTGGAAGCACTGAAAACAGATTATGATAATCAAGTTAGAGTACATGATGAAAGATTGAGGAATGGAATACAAGGAGAAGCAGATCGTATAAAAAATAATTACACTGCCCAGTATATGATGGAAGAGGGAACAATGATGGCAAGACTGGAAAAAGCACGGAATTTGATTTATGACCAAAAAGATAGGATTTCCAGTAAAGGCGAGACAACAATGCTAAATGCTCAAATTCAAATTCAAAAAAGAGACATTGCACAGGTGGAAAGAGAAACAGGAATATTACAAAGTGAAATTGAAACTTATTATAATAGAGGGCAGTTAACGGAATCTGATGCATCAGATGCGTTCAGTTATATCAATTTATCAGCAGAATATTTTTATGCAAATGAATACTATGAGGCCATGGTAGCCTGTAAAATGGCACTGGAAATTGAACCCAATATGTTTGTAGCACTGGCACAATTGGGTTCGGTTTACTACATGATGGATTATTATGAGGATGCTATTGTAATGTATGAAAAAGCACTGGAAATTAATCCTGAGGCAACTGATATTCAGATAGTATTAGCAGATTTAAAAGCAAGAACCAATTAGAGAATCTAATGAAATTCATTAAAATTATTTTATTCACTTTCTGTTTTATGCTGATTTTCGATTCTGTTTCTGCTCAAGCTACTCCAGAATCATCAAAAAAATCCACATCTTCAGTTAAATCCAAAAAAAAGAAAAAACCGAAGAAACGCAGAAGAAAGACCCCGAGACTCCTTTTAAAGAAATTTTCAAGGGACAGTTTAAAAATTGAAAAGGAGTATAAAAAAGAACTATTGAAAATAAAACGATCCCGGATTAAGGGATTAAGGGATGCAAAAAAAGGGTATACCCCAGAAGTAAAAGCAGAAATTGAGCGGGATAATAACACACTGGAGGCACTGGTTAGAGACAGTGGACGATTGTTAAATGTTCTTAAGTCTAATATCAGGTCCCTGAAATCAGGATTGAGTTTTTTAGGTGAAGATCAAAAAATACAGAAGGCTGAGATATATGACAAAATTGCTCAGTATGAATTCGATATTCAACTCTTGGATACAACAGCAAAAATTATTACAAGAGGAATTGCGTTGGATTCGACTCTCACACGTAATGTCATGAAGTCTAGAGCGATGACCCTTGATATTTTTGAAAAACATAATGAGGAATGGACAGAAACAGTTTACGACAAAAAAATTGAATTATTAGACAATAAATTTCGTGAACGGATGAGAAAAACAGAAGAAAAAGTAAATTTTATTTTAAGAGATGTACATAAAAATGAACTGGCACGAATTGGAGATATGAAAGATCGTTACGAGGAACAATTAGCTCCTCTTGAATTAGAAGCACAAATTTTGCAGGATAGTTTAGATATATTATCTATTCAGGCTCTCACAGGGGATAAAACACTGGATAGTTTGTATCTCAAAAGAAAAGAAGTTGAAAGTGAAAATGTCGGTTTAAGTTCAGGTCTTCATGAACTTAAAAGCGGAATAGGCGGAGCTACTTTTAATTATGTGACGCTTCTCTTGCAACAAGCAGAAGAAGCTTTTGAGTCTAATGATATGGATACAGCAGAGGAGATATGTTTAAGAGCAATCTCTTTTGCCCCGGAATATCCTAATAGTTACATTCGATTAGGTTCGGTTTATTTTGTTATGGGAGAAGAAGAAAAAGCAAAGGAAAAATGGGATAAGGCTTTAGTGTTAAAACCAAAGAATGATGAGTTGAGAAAATTCATGTTTCTACACGGGCTGTTATAATTTATAATCGTTAAGAAATCAGTAATAATTAAATTATAAATCCCACCCAATTCTGGTGGGATTTTTTACATGTGATTGGTGGAAGGTTTTGAATCCGGGATAGGATTCTATAAGATAGTATTTAATATTACAGCAAGATATATTTTTGTACAAATCAGTTCAATAATTTCGTAATCATTTAACTGTGCATTTGTATAGTAGGGGTATCCTTTCTATTCATATCACCTTGATAAAGGGTCTATAAATTCATATTCTTTTTCTTATGAAAAGTATGAACCTTTTGAAATAAATTATACTTTTATAATCAAAATCAATATCTCAGCAGCATGCCATCCTCAAATGAGTGAGATCATAGAGTTGTGGTACATTTGGAGAAACTTGAGATAATGAGCTTGTACACACATAACGGAAATTCAAACACAAAAACTTCCTGAGATAATTATTGTTGATTCAGGCTAATTTTTCGTTTAAATAACGAAAGGATGAGAACCGCACAGGAACAGAGTTTGTGGGGTTTATCCAAATGTGAATCCCTCTGGCAATTCTGATTTATCGGTTCCTTCCGGTACCCACGACAAATCTAGGATGGTGTAATTGGGATTGGTGATATTAAAAATAGGAACCACTTTCATGCCGATTTTCGGTTCTCCTACAGATAGATATCCCATCAATATTGTAGGTACTCCTTTAAATTCTACATTCACAAAACGAATTGGCTTTGGCAGCGTATTGAATGCACCGGTTCGTTCTGTGATCATGAATGTATGTACAGTGGCACCTTTTTGGGCTGTGTCAGTCATATCCACAATTGTATTTTTTCCCAAACAATCCGGGCAATGTATGCGGAAGGGGATATAGATAGAACCGTTTGATTCGCAGTCTGGGTTAGCACATCGGGTACCCAGCAGTTTGCCCTGACTTAGGCCCTCGAAGAAGGGTGCCTCACCGCCATACATATGTACATGAGTGACATCCCGAGGGTTGGTGACACCCATAAGTTCACCATCTTCATTGCGAATTGGTTCATTTGGATATCCATAATGAAATTTTCCATTCAGACGATAACGCCCATTTTCAACTCTTACTTTGCCACGATTATCCGTACTCATGACTCATTCCTTTTTAATTGATGATCCGGATGGACTAAAATTGTTGCGGTAACGTGGGAACCGACCCCGGCATGGCTGATAGCCAATCCCCGTTTGGCCCCTTCCACCTGAAGATTTATCCAGTCCTCCGGTTTGGTACGGCCGAAGCGATCCCATTTGGACTGGTCTTCATGCATTTCCGCCCAACGTCCCCAAATATGCTGACCCACTTCTACGGTCTGCATAATTCCTGTGGCACCAACGGCATGCATGCAACCGATGAGTCCGCCACAGAGATTCGATGGCAGTTTCCCAGGCTCTCCGGTATGAGGATTGGTGTGGTAACAATCACCAGATTCAACGTAGGTCCGCCCTTCACCATAGGGACGGATACCAATATCTTCATAAGATTGGATATCACTTATGGTAAAAGCATCATGCAGTTCCACTAGGTCTAAATCTTCCGTGGGGTCCACAATGCCAGCCATACGATAACCGTAATAGGCGGCCATCCGAGCTGCTAAGAAACCCGTAAAACCAGGGTAGCGGTCCCCACCTGGGTATCGTTCACCCAGGTCTTTATATTGCTCTGCTGACTCATTCGGTAGTAACGGAATATCCATGTCCCGACGATCAGCCACACGCAATGTGTGACTGCCTGCAGCTACGTGAATTATAAGTGGATTGTCTGTTAGCTCGTAAGCTGTTTTCTCATCACAAAGAATGGCACAGGACGCTCCTACACTCATAAGGCAGCAATCCAGCGCCCTTAAAGGATAGGCTACCACTGGTGAATTGAGGACGTCTTCTACCGTGATGTCCATTGGTCCTTGGGCGTGGGGATTCATGCGGGCATAACCGCGATTTTTTACAGCTATCTCTGCCATGGTACGGCGGAAGGATTCCTCTTCTTTACCGAACACTTGCCAGTATTTTTGTGCCATAACTGCATAATATCCAGTATATATATGTCCCAATGGTGTCTCCCAGTCTTTATCGGCTGCAGAGGCAATGTAGTTATTTCCTTCATCTGTGGGCACCTCGTCCATACGTTCCCATCCCATTGCCAGGACACAATCGGAATACCCGGAAGCGACGGCTTTAAAAGCTTCCCAAAGAGTGGATCCGCCGGTAGCACCTCCGGTCTTAATACCTACGTTCCCTAATGGGTCCAGACCCAATCGGTCATGAATGACCGCTTCACCCAGAAGCTGATCACCAAAATGGTCAGCAAAATGACCATAGTAGCAGGAATGTATATATTCCTTGAGTTCAGCCGGCGTTTTGTTAATGAACTCTGCAGCTTCCACAAAGGAATCTATAACAAGTTCTTCTGTCCGTTTTTCCGGTATAGCACGCCCAAACTTGGACATACCGCCGGTTACCAGGAATACAGACCGTTGCATCTGCGGAATCTTTAGTTGTTTTTTACTGAATTTGATCATAATTAATCCGATTTAGAGTATGATGAATATAGATGAGCAACATTACTGTTGAAATTAATATGGAAAATTACAAATGAGATGAGATGTAGATAAATTAAAATGAAGATGAATAGAGAAAAATAAATCGATATCAATAAGATATCCTAACCCTTCTGTCACCGTCATTATGACGATTAATAGTGAAAATTTCGGTTATCTATAATTTTTGCCTTGGATTTTTGATTATCCAGCCATTCACTAAAAGTACGATTTTGTTTTTGGTTTACTAAGCTTGACCTAATACCCACCTTTTGGATTTCAAATTGATTGGTATCAAATTCAGCAATTTCAGTCACATGAATGATTGCATGACCTCTTGACGTTTGTAACGGACCAAAGATGTCCCCAGGAGATGCGCTTAATAAAGTACCTACTATAAAATTACTTTTTCCAACAGATTCAAAACTACGACTCAAAGTTTTAGAATCACTTTTAACTCTTTCCAAATTTTTATATTGATCTACTAATTCATCCATAGTCATTCCGCTGTTAATTTTATCCATTAATGTTTGAGTTAAATCTTTGGTCTTTTCTCTGGTGATTTCATTTGTTAAATCTCTGGTTATACGAGTTTTGACTTCCTCTAATGATTTAACACCTGGAGGAGAAATTGAATCGAGGGATGCAACAATATAATAGGTATCATTTTCCAAAAGATCTGAGACTGCTCCAAGTTTGTTATTAAAGGCAAAACGAATTGCACTGCGGATAAAACCTAATCCAGAGACATAATTTGCATCTTCAGCCAGACTTTCAGCAGATTGTATTTCTACTTGGTGGGTATCTACTGCAGCATCAAAACCATAATCCTGAGCATCATAACTGAACAAAATAGCTTTTCGTCTCAATTCATCCAAAGTGGCAGGACTGGTCTCGATTTTTAATAAAATATGAGCGGCATGAACTTGTTCAACTGCACCTTCATTTTTATTCTCAAATACTTTAATAATATGATATCCAAATGCAGATAGAATCGGACCCACAACTTCATTAGGATTAGCGCTAAATGCTGCTTCCTCAAATGCCGGGACCATTTGACCTTTCCCAAAAAATCCAAGGTCGCCTCCTTTACCTGAATCAGGACTAACCTGATTGCTTGGGTCATCACTGTATATGTTAGCCAATTCAGCAAAATCTTCTCCTGCATCAATTTTGGCTTTTAGTTCATTTGCTTCTTGTTCAACCGAAATCGAGTCATTTTCAGAAGGGTCTTTTTTCCAGGAAATATAGCGCAAAGAACGTGTTTCACCTTTCTCAAATTCGTCCAGTCTGATATTATATTCGGCTAACAACTCTTCATCAGACAGTTTCAGTGAGTCTGAATTGACCATAATATTTGTCACATGGACAGCCTCTATGGTATATTGAATATTTCTCTTGGTAAATTCATCTATGACTTCCTGGTTCGTCGCCGAAATGGAAGAGAAAAGTATCTGACGGAGTTTATAGTCAGGAATGAATGTGTTTTTCATGAACTGCTCAAGGGGTGCCCATTCGTTGCCTTCCGGGCTAGAAATAGCTAAATCATATTTTACCGGATCAAATTCTCCCAGGGTTTGAAATTGAGGATAAGATTTTAAGAAGGTAGGAGGATTATTTTTCAAGTGATAAATAACTTCATCATCTGTTGCTTCAATTTTTAAATCTTTAACTGTTTGTGCTACCAGATAATCTCTTATAATATTGTCCCAAACTTGTTTTCGTATTTGGTCTAATGTTCTGGCATCAATGGTTTGTCCGTCTGCACGTGCCTGGTCTGCTCGATTACCCACAAGACGTGTAAAGGATTCTGGAGAAATTATCTCTCCGTTTACAGCACCAATACCTGTGGATGGATCAATTCTTCCAAATAATTGATCAAGAATATTCGCACCGCCGACAAGTCCTCCCACAGTCATACTCAATAAAAACACAATGAGTAATCCCCAAAGAACAACATGCATACGGGTTCGTATGGAAGTCATTAAAGCCATGGTATATTTTCCTTAAATTTATATATCATAAATGGGTGCGAATTTACCGAAATGATAGGTGTGAAACAATCGGAAGCATTATCCAATTTGGCACTTAATCTAAAAGGAAAAAATGAAAATCATTACATGAACTTGGTTGACGTAAATCAATGAAAATTAAATACATATTATTTTATATAACGATTATATCCCTTATCAATGGGGAGAAACTCACCCTAGAAAATATATATAAAAATGGGACATTTCAAACCGAGGGATTGGGTCTGTGGAAATGGATTCCGGGGAGTGATGACATTTTAATTTATAAGAAAGCCCAAGAAGACTCAGTCAAATCTTTTCATCGAGTTGATATAAAATCCGGTGACACTACCGCATTTATTTCATCAGACAAATTAAAATATAATAACGAATCATTTCATGTTTCATCCTTCTCTTTTAATAAAACTGGTACTAAACTGCTTTTATTGATAAATCTGATTAAAATATGGAGACATTCCTATTCAGGAGATCATTTCGTTTATGATTTATTAACTGAAGAGCTAATACAAGTGTCAGATGAAGATTCTCGTTTACAAAATGTGAAATTTTCACCAGATGGAAAAAAATTGGCTTATGTAAAGGAAGATAATAACCTTTATATAATTGATCTGATAACTCAGAGAGAAAAACAACTTACGCGGGATGGTTCTGATACCATTCTGAATGGTCATTTTGGATGGCTTTATGAAGAGGAATTTGGTGGATATGATGCTTACCGATGGTCTCCAGATAGCAAGTATATTTTCTTTTTTAAGGAGGATCAGTCAAATGTGAAACAATTTTACTGGCTGGATGAAAGAGCACAATATCCGAATTTAAACATAGTTTATTATCCAAAAGTTGGAGAAGATAATCCAAAAATTAAAATGGGTATTATAAATGTCAGGAATAGGAGAATAAAATGGATTTACAATGAACCGCACGAGGATTTGTATTTTCCCAGAGCAATATGGCAAGATGATAAAATCATTGTATTCCATTTAAACCGCAGACAAAATCAATTGGATTTAGTTCGTTTTGATCCACGAAATGGGAAAAGGGAAATTCTGCTGACCGAAAGGGATTCGTGCTGGATTGATATTCATGATAATATGATAGTCCTCAAAGATGGTTCGATTATATGGACATCTGAACGGTCGGGATTCAATCATATTTACCATTATGATAGAAATGGTACGTTAATAAATCAACTTACCCATGGTGATTGGGAAGTCCGAAGAATTATTGATATGAATGAAAAAACAAATATCATCTATTTTACTGGAACCAAAGTATCTGAATTGGAGAATCATTTATTTTCCATCTCATTGTATGATGAAAACATGGTCCAGATCACTCAAAATTCCGGATGGCATTCAGTGGCTATTTCGCCAAACAAAAATAGAATAATTGATTCTTGGTCTAATATAAGAACTCCTACAGAACATTTTGTAAAAAATATTGACGGACAAATTCTTAACACAATGTCCAAATCTGATATGAATGAATTTGATAAACTGAATTGGACCTATCCTGATTTTATTAAAATACAAACATCTGATGGTATTTTACTCAATGCAAAAATCACATTACCATGGAATTTTAATGCATCAAAGACCTACCCAATTTTGATAAACACTTATGGACTTGCAGGTTCCCAGATGGTTACTAACCGATGGAGAGGAAAAGGGTATCTGTGGCATCAATTTATGGCGATGAATGGATTTATAATTTTTTCTTTAGATAATCGGCAAACAGGGGGCAGGGGCAAGGCATTTAAAAATTTGGGATATGGTGATTTAGGGAAATGGCTTATTCATGATCATATTGAGGGAATAAATTATTTGGGAAGACTTCCTTATGCGGATACATCCAGAGTTGGAATATGGGGCTGGAGCGGAGGAGGGTATGCTACAGCACTGGCTTTAACCAAAAGTGCAGAGTATTTTGATGTAGGTGTGGCTGTTGCATCGGTAACAGATTGGAGGTTATATGACACTGCATATACAGAACGTTACATGGGTTTACTTTCTGAAAATGAAGCAGGATATGACAGTGCCTCTGTTTTTTCTTATATAGACAGATTTAACGGAAAATTACTGTTAATTCACGGAACAGGAGATGATAATGTGCATTCTCAGAATTCTATCCAGTTGGTAAATAAATTTGTTAAAGAGGGAAAACAAATTGATATGATGTTTTATCCTTCTCGGAATCACGGTATTTATGGAGGGAATGCATCTTTTCATTTACGGAAATTAATGACAAAATATTTTTTAGAATATTTGGGTAATTGATTTTTCAGAATAAATTCTCTATCATCTTTGTCTAACTATTAAAGAGTCTTATATTTTTCACTAATCAAATAATAAGGAGGGTTTCCATGACTGAAAAAAAGATATTTATTTTTATTATTCTTTTTATGATGGCTTTCATAAAAGCACAAACATTTATATTGGATACTGAACAAACTGAGTCAATCATTGAATTGGGTACATTTGTTGCGTTATCCGGAACCATTCAAAATATATCTAATGATTCACTTCAACTTGCCGTTATAAGGACAGAAATTTCCCTTCCTCAGGATTGGAATACCCAACTATGTTTTGGAGGTATTTGTTTTCCACCGGACTATGACAGTCTTGCCACAACAAGTTCTGATGCTCCCTTTTATCAGGAACCCATTCCTCCAGATAGTTCTATTTATTTTGCTGTCTGGTTCACTGCATTTTCAGAGTATGAAGGTACGGCAACCGCTACCATAAAATTATATGATTTGAACAATCCCGGCTATGTTTTATTTCAGGATTACATGGCCAGTACAGATAATTTTATTCTTATCAGTATTCTGAATGATTGGAATTTAGTAGGTTTGCCGTTAAGTGTTGAGGATGCTGGTTATTCCACAGTTTTTCCTAATGCCATTCCTGGTACTTTATATGGATTTTCTGATAGTTATTTTCAGGCTCAGGAATTGGATGAAGGTACCGGATATTGGCTTAGGTTTGAAAATTCTGATAATGCAGCGGTATTTGGAGAAAATATTAGTGATCTTACCATTGCTTTGAATGAAGATTGGAATCTCATCAGCGGGATATCAGATACTATAGATTTAAGTCAATTCGATGACCCGGAAGATATAATTATCCCGGGAACGCTATTTGGATTTACCGGATCATACCAACAGGCATCTTCCTTAATACCTGGAAAAGGTTACTGGATACGTGCATCAGCTGACGGGATGGTTTATATATCAACAAATTCAGCAAGATTGAATATCCGTGGTTTTATTGATCGCACTAAAAATGCTAATGTAATAAAAATAAATGATCAGAATTTGTATTTTGGTATTTCAATCCCACCAAGTGATGAACTTAGCTATACATTCCCCCCACAACCGCCATTAGGAGCATTTGATGCTCGTTTTTATGGAAATAAATCTGTTGTAAATAACCGTGGAATAATTGATATCATGAATCCCAGCGAATCGCTTGCCGTATCATACGATATTACAAAAATGGATGAAAAATGGATATTGAAAATCCCTGAATCGGAAATTAAATATTTTTTAACAGGGAAAGGACATATCACCCTTGAAGGTAATATCGAAAGGTTGATATTGGAAAAAGTGCAAAACAAGTTAACTCCTGAATCGTTTCTGGAGAGCAAAGTTTTTCCAAATCCATTTAATCCGGTAACAAACATAAATATTTCATTATCAAATAGTGAGATTGCGGAACAATTTGTATCTATCAATATTTACGATCTCACTGGAAAAATCGTAAAAGAAATATTTAATGGAATAATGAAGAAAGATGAATACAAAGTCCAATGGGACGGAACAAATAATTTTAATACTCATGTCAGTGCCGGAGTTTACCTTTTAACTATAAATACTAATAAATTCAAACATACTGAAAAGTTATTACTTTTAAAATGAGCATAGGGAATATTATATAGCAATTTGGGGCCGTAGCTCAGTTGGGAGAGCGCAGCGTTCGCAATGCTGAGGTCGTCGG
>CAZBBE010000034.1:0-12383 GCA_964489755.1 uncultured bacterium
ATTTTGAATGGATGTCTTTAAAGGGTGAAACGCCATTTGAACTAAATTTTGTTCCCGAAGGAGAATACAAAATTTCTTTATCCAGTCCGGGATATCTTTCATTTGAAGAAACAGTGAATATAGAGTGGGGAAAACAAATACAGGTGTTTGGGTCATTGAAAAAAATTCAATCTATTGAAAATAAGATCGGATATTTAACACTCAGAAGAAATCTTTGGGGACTGTTTAGCGGAGCACTTTTGAGTTATGGAAGTTATTTAAAAATAAGTGCAAATATTCAATTTGATGAATATCTCTCGGCAGGAATGAGTTCTGGGGATCTCCACAAGGAAATTGGTGCAAAAGACAGTATGAATAAATATGCTCTTGGTCTTGGTGCAGTATGTATGCTTCCAGCGGTGTACTATGGTTCAAAAGCAAATGAACTGAACAAATTATTAATAAATAAAGAACCGAAAAAATGAGAACCTCCACGTTTTTATTTTCATTATTTATTGCCCTATTATCAGGTTTATTTATTTACTCGTGTGAAAATGAGAGACACTGGTCTAATCCTCATGACCCTAATACAGATCTTTTACCTGAGGACTGGCGACCAAAAAATTTAATTTTTTTGAAAAATTCGTCCTATGAATTGCTTGTTCATTGGGAATATGAAAGGGATAATATTGGTGGATTTAAACTGGAAAGTAAATATAACAACGAAAATTGGACAGTAGAATATGCTCTCATCGATAAGGAATTGAGAGAATTAATTGTACAATTTGATGAAACTCCCGTGGACTCCCTGGATATTGATTTTAGAATGTTGGCACACGCAGGACCAAATCAATCTGCTTATGATACCACTATCATTAGTGAGGATGCTGTTAAAATACTATCTGTTGATTATGATACAGAATCAATGCACATTTCCTGGGATAAATCTCAGCGTAATGATTTTGATTTTTATCAAATTCTTTATTCAGAAGATGCAGGGGGCATGAAAACCATTGTTGATACAATATTACAGGTTGACTCAACCTCATTTTTGTTAGATGAGTTTAATCCATTGAAAGAGAACTGGTTTTGGTCAAGAATCGTCACTAAAACAGGACAAGGATTTCTTGGTGAGGGAAGGACAAACGTTATTGAAACAGTGCCCAATCCTTTGGATATAGTCTCTGTGGAATATGATTTAACTGAAATGGTAATTACATGGGAAAAGTCTGCCGATTGGGACTTTGTTTCTTATGAACTGTTGTATTCAGGATCTCAGTATGGACCACAAAATTCATTATTGATAATAACAGATAAAAATATCACAAATTATTTAACAACAGACTTCAATCCATTACAGGAAAACTGGTACCAAATAAAAGTCACTGATTTCTGGGGATTGAGCTCCACTGGCAATGAGATGACACACGATATTGATGAACCTCCTACCGTGGTAAATATAATATCAATTGAATACGATATTTCGCCTTTACAGATGACGATTTCATGGGAGCCATCCCAAGATTTGGATTTTTCATTCTATAAGTTACAGTATTCAGATACTGAAACGGGCGAAAGAACCGATATAGAAACTTTATCAGAGGTCAATACAAATTCGTTTGAAATATTGGAATTTGATCCAACCGTTGAAAGATGGTATTGGATGGTAACCACAGACCACTGGGGACAATCAACAGTCAGTGAAGGGCTCATGATTCATGATGAACCACCATCTCAGGGGATTCTCTATCCAATAATCTATGAGGATGGCACATTCTATATTAGTTGGGGACAGAATCAAGATGATGACTTTGCCCATTACAGATTGATAGAATTTGGAGTCCATAACAATAATATTCCAACCGAGATATATTCCACAGTTAATAGAGATGATACTACTTTCACGGTATCAGGCATAAATGCTGGAGACTATCGCTATTATCAACTAATTTACGAAGATATTTGGGGTTCTCAAACACGGACCGATGAACAAGATGGTATCTCATATACTCGTTTTTTTAAAACATTTGGTGGACCGAATAAGGATGTGGGTTATGCCGTACAACAAACATCCGACAGCGGTTATGTTGTTGTAGGGTATACAAATTCTTATGGCAGTGGAAGCTATGATGTATTGTTGTTAAAAACAGATGCCGATGGTAATGAGGATTGGAAAAAAACTTTTGGAGGAGTTCATGATGACAGGGGCTATTCCATTCAAAAAACGTTGGATGGCGGTTTTATATTAGGTGGGTCTACGGATTCTTATGGACAGGGAAGTGATATCTGGCTCATTAAGACAAACAGCGAAGGTGATGAAGAGTGGAACGAAGTTTATGGTGGAACTGGAACTGAGAAAGGATACTCAGTTCAGCAGACTGATGATGGAGGATTTATTATTACTGGGTATACAAATTCTTCAGGGAGCGGAGGGTTCGATATCTTTTTGGTGAAAACAAGTAGTGCCGGGGTAGAAGAATGGAGCAATACTTTTGGGGGTACTGAAATAGATAAAGGATACTCCGTTAAGAAAACAGATGACTCTGGTTTTATTATATCTGGAATTACTACCGCTGAATATGGTTTTGACATTAGGGTGGTCAAAACTAATCCAACTGGAGAGGAAGAGTGGAACCGAGTTTTTGGGAATACCATGAATGATTTTGGGTTTAGTGTTGACCAAACTTTTGATGGTGGTTTTGTTATTGTAGGATATACAGAAATTTTTGGTAGTGATGATGAAGATGTGTTATTAACAACAATAAATGCTGCTGGTAATCAAACAGGAGAAAGAACTTTTGGAGGAAATGGGATTGACCATGGATATTCAATTATTAATACGATTGATGATGGATTTATGATCATTGGTTTCACAGAATCATTTAATAATGGTAACAAAGATGTTTGGCTTATTAAAACTGATTCAAACGGAAATGAGGAATGGAACCAAAATATTGGGACGGACAAAATTGATCACGGGTACTATGTTCAGCAGACCTATGATGGAGGATTTATTTTAACAGGGTACACAGATTCAGAAGAAAATAATGATGATATATTACTAATTAAAACAGACCCCTTGGGCAACACTCAATTTGATTATTAACTATTATAAACGATTAAGTATTTAGATTATAAATAAATGATTCTATCTTTCCTGATTCTTATTTACGAAATAGTAAATCAGAGTTAATTTAATGTTATGGATACTCCTGTACTACAATCTGTGGACCGCACTTTTGTCCTGTGGAAGGGTGAAAAATTTCTATTTTTTGGGGGATATGATTATCATCGTCATTCATCGCATCCTAAGGTCATTTCTGCATTTCAACGGGCAGCAAAAGAGTATGGCATAAATAGCGGAGGCTCATTGTGGACGACAGGGACGCACCCCTTTCACAAAAAATTGGAAAAAGAAATTTGTGAATTCCTTGATTGTGATGCTGTTGCCCTTTTCCCATCGTGTTATTTGGCAAATCAGGCATTGACCCACTATTTTATTGGGATTAATTACAATATATTTTATCCAGAGAATTCTCATCCAAGCCTCACGCCGATTATCAATGCGCAACCATACTCAGAATTGGATGAATTAAAATCGGCATTGAATAATTCAGAAAATTCATTGATCTTAGTGGAAAGTATTATCGACAATGGAAATGAGATAGCTCCACTCGACCAAATAATAGAATGTGTACCAGGTACACAAATTTTTATAGATGATGCTCATGGAATCAGTGTCGTAGGTAGAATGGGTAGGGGTATTTTTGAGTATTTTAAGTTAGAAAAAACCAATATTATTCGTTCAGGTTCACTGAGTAAAGGAATTGGTGTATATGGGGGATTTATCACTGGTTCTAAGCAATTTATCGAAACATTAAAAAATACAAGTCCCATTTACCAGGGCAGTTCTTCCTTACCTATTCCAGTTTGTGCGGCCGCTATCGAGTCAATTAAAATGCTGAAATATGAACAAGAAAAGATTTCAAAACTTCAAAATACTGCAATTTCGTTTAAGGATTCTTTAATATCTAAGGGTGTTAGAATTCCCTTATCTGAAACACCCGTTTGTGCTTTGAACATTACTGATAGTTTTCACATAAAAGAAATAAAGGAAAATCTAATAAAAAATAGAATTTTTCCATCTCTAATTCATTATCCCGGAAGCCCACCAGAAGGGATATTCCGTTTTGCTATTTCAAGTGTACACTCCAAAGACCAAACTGATAATTTATTGTCCGTTTTACGGTCCATTTTATAAAAATATTCAATAATTAACCGGTTAAGGATTTAGGGACAATACTGTAATTTTCATCATGGAATCCATGAATATCAGAAATTTTTGTATCATCGCTCACATAGACCACGGAAAGTCAACTCTGGCAGACCGGTTATTGGAGGAGACCAAAACCATTTCGAAAAAAGATATGAAGGCTCAGATTTTAGACAGCATGGATTTAGAGAGGGAAAGAGGAATTACGATAAAAAGCCACCCAATTACAATAAAATATGTACATGAAGATGGAATCAACTACACTTTGAATTTAATTGACACACCGGGGCATGTGGATTTTTCTTATGAAGTATCACGAAGTTTGGCGGCCTGTGAAGGAGCCCTTCTTCTGGTGGATGCTTCTCAGGGAGTAGAAGCCCAAACAGTGAGCAACACTTATCTTGCGTTGGATAATAATTTGACGATCATCCCCGTTATAAATAAAGTAGATTTACCAAACGCCCAAATGGAGGAAGTCACCCAGCAAATCCAGGAGTTAATCGGGTGCAGCAGAGATGAAATTATTTCTATCAGCGCTAAAACTGGAGAAGGAATAGACAAAATATTTCAATGTATAATTGATCGGATTCAACCTCCTGAAAATAACATTAATAATCCAACCCGTGCATTGATTTTTGATTCTATTTACGATAACTATAAGGGCGCAATTCCATATGTCCGTGTATTTGACGGCATTATTAAGCCGGGGATGACTGCATCTTTTTTTTCTCATGGATTTACCTATGAAATAACTGAAGTGGGACATTTTGTACTGAAACAAATTCCTCAACCGGAACTAAAATCGGGTGAAGTAGGATACGTGCTTGCCAATGTTCGGGATATCGGACACATTAAGGCAGGTGAAACCCTCACTGTAAAGCAAAGACAATCAGAAACACCTTTACCAGGATATAAAAAAATGAATCCCATGGTATTCTCCGGTTTGTATCCAGCCGATACGGAAGATTATGATCAATTGAGAAAATCCCTTGAGAAACTTCGATTAAATGATGCATCTTTTACGTTTGAACCGGAAACAAGCGAAGCACTAGGATTTGGGTTCAGGTGCGGATATCTGGGGTTACTACATATGGAAATCATTCAGGAAAGACTTGAACGGGAATTCGAAGTATCCCTGGTGACTACATCACCCAATGTTCGTTACAAATTATTGCTGAAAAGCGGAGAAAATATTGAAGTGGATACTCCGGCAAACATGCCCCCTCAGGGAAAAATTGATGTGATCTATGAACCGTTTGTCGCTGCGGAGATCATTACACCGAAGGACTACATTGGTGGAATAATGAGCTTATGCCAGAAAAAACGTGGGGTTTATAAAACCACACATTATTTATCATCGGGAAAGGCGCAACTGTTTTATGAGTTACCGTTAGGTGAAATTATATTTGATTTTTATGATAAACTTAAAACAATATCCCGTGGATATGCATCCTTTGATTATAAGCCGTTGGAATTCAGAGCAGGTTCATTAAAGAAATTGGAAATATTGCTTCATGGAGAACCTGTAGATGCACTTTCCAACATTTGCCATGGTGATGATGCATATCATCGAGGTGTCGCTCTCTGCAGTAAGTTGAAGGAATTAATTCCGCGACAATTATTTGAAATCGCAATCCAGGCATCCCTTGGAAATAAAATTATTGCACGCGCAACGGTAAAGGCTATAAAGAAAAATGTTACCGCTAAATGTTATGGAGGGGACATTACCAGAAAAAGAAAATTATGGGAACGTCAGAAGGAGGGAAAAAAACGAATGAAATTAGTTGGAAAAGTTGAGATTCCCCAAGATGCATTGTTAGCCGTATTGCAGCTTGACAAAAATTAAGCCCAGTTCCTATTGGTTGGAATCTCGGAAGCCGGTTTATAGCTTTATTCTTTCCCTTCCACTTATCTTTTTATACGAAGCAGGTGTTTTCTTAATTAATTCAGATGATCTGTATGTGCTCAGGAATGGTGCGGATGTATTGATCCGTAACCTTTTAGAATCAATGGGAATCCTGGGGATTTATAGTACGGCAATTATACTTTTTATCGGATTTTTTCTTGTTTTGTTTTTGCAGAGAAAAACGCTTCTAAGTTCAACTTTTAAAAAAGAATTTCTTCCTTTTATGGTATTGGAAAGTCTAGTATGGGGTCTATTCCTTTATGTATCAATGGGAGTTCTCCGTCAGATGTTTTTTGCTAACCCTTCCGGAAGGGTTTGGTTTGGTCAGATTGTTATGTCTTTAGGAGCAGGGATTTATGAAGAAATATTATTTAGACTAGTACTCATCATTATTATTGCGAAAGTCCTTAAACTTATTTTCAATTGGAGAGAATTTGCTTGTCAATGTTATTCAATTCTTATTGCAGCATGTTTTTTTTCATTATTCCATTTTGTTGGTGTGTACGCTGATACTCCCGATATTTCTCTTTTTTTTATACGGTTTTTTGGAGGATGTTTTTTAGGGTGCCTTTTTTTATTGCGTGGATTTGGAATCACCTCCTATACTCACTGTCTATATGATTTAATTGTTGTGGTGAACCTTACTGTCTGAATTCAGGTAATTGTGAATTAAAAGTTAGCAATTACTCTTTCAGCTACAATTAAGTTCACCGTAACTTTTTGCTTCGTAATGAAATAAAAAATGGCTACTTATTTATTATTCTCATTATTACATCAATTTCAGACAATTCTATAATTTCACTGGAAAGATCATTGAGCTATCATCTCCGGTTATGGGAACCACTTGCAGTATTTGATGGGTTTTCAATAATGAATAGGAATATTTTACATCCAGTCAATCAAAAATACACCAACCAGTTCAGAACAATTTTGTATACAGTGTGGTATGGTATTAAAGGTAAAGAAAAATATAGTTCAAAGTGTGGGAGGAAACGTAATTAAATGTGGCCTGTAATATTTGATTTTGGAACCTTTAATCTCTTTGGAAGAGAAATCCACATAGCAATTTATTCTTACGGATTCATGCTTGTGGTAGCGTTTTATACCTGTTTTTTCTTACTCCAAAAGGAAATTAGAAGAATAGGGAAAGACGTTAAATTAGCTTCTGATATCGTTTTCATTGCTGCGGTGGGTGGGATTGTAGGATCAAAAATCTATTATCTGATTGAAAATTTTGGAAGGGTTATTGACGACCCGATTGGAATGATTTTTAGTGGGTCAGGTTTGGTATTCTTAGGTGGATTAATGGGTGGAACACTTGGGGTTACCTGGGTGATCCAAAAACAAAATTTAAACTGGCTAAAAATGAGCGATATCGTAGCGCCTCTTTTGATTCTTGGTTACGGGATCGGAAGAATAGGTTGTTTTCTTGTTGGAGATGATTATGGTATTCCCACCCATTTGCCCTGGGGAGTCTCTTTTGTGAATGGATTACCACCCACAACCTACCAATCTTTCCAATACAATTATCCCTGGATCAGCTTGGATGGCTTTGAACCGGGGCTGCTTACAGTTTATCCAACCCAATTGATGGAAACAGTATTAGCAGTATCTATATTTGGTTATCTATGGTCCAGAAGAGAAAAAATAGGCTTTGAAGGACAATTATTTTTTACTTATCTGGTTTTTGCAGGATTGGAACGATTTTTTATTGAATTTATTAGGACAAATATTAAATATATTTCCGTATTAACTGGTTCTCAAATTATTTCAATCTTCATGATATTAATTGGGGTTTATTTTTTACGGTTTAATCAACAGGTTAATGTACCGAAACCGTCTGATTAATTCATTTTTTCTCTTTTTAACTCTTACCTGTTCAATCGAGGGTGAGAATACTCCATTCGTTTATAATTATTTTCCTTATCCTGTAGAGTTTTTACTAACAGTTTTTCTAATAGACAATCATTAATTAATCCAACCCAAATAAAATCATGAATAAACTCAAATTTTATACTATTATTATTCCTTTATTTTTTTATTCCTGTGATGTTAAGCGTAATTCTATCGGTGCAGATAATGAACTTATGATTTTAGTATCTGATAAGAATAGAGAAACAGCCGTTTTATTTTTTCAAAAAACACTCAATGATACTATCTTTACACCCCAGCCTGAACCTGTTTATAAAATAAAATTTACAAAACCAGTAAATTTTTCAAAACTGAAACGACAATCCAATCTTATTATTGTATCTTTAGGAGATGACACCCGAAACAGTGGAACAAAACTTACACGAAATCTTTTGGGTAAAAAAAAGTTTTTGGAAACCATATTCAATGATAATCATATTATTATATCTGAAAATCAATTTGCGGAGAATCAACTGTTTATGATAATCAGTGCGCCCGATGAACGATCACTAATGGAAAATATAGAAGGTAAAGAAAATTGGATTAAATCATTATTTGAAGAAAAGTATAATCACCAGCAAAGGTCATATTTATTTCGTGATGCAAGACAAAATGACTTGGAAGACAGCTTAATGAACAATTATAGTTGGAATATTAAAATTCCATGGGGTTGGGAAAAGATCAAGGAAAATTCTGATTCAAATTTTGTTTGGTTGGGAAAAGAATATCCTTACCAATGGTTTTCTGTTTACTGGAAAAAACAATCGAATATGCTCGACTCTTCATCCGTTGCTGACATGATTTTTGAATTTCCCCTTAACATATTTAGAACCATTCGATTTGACAATTATAGGTTCAGACTTTTAAATGGCGATGATAAATCATGGTACGACTGGAAAGCGTCCGGTATTTGGGAATCCATACAGGAACCGAAGGGAGGACCTTTTTCCCTGTTTCTCAAATTTGATGAATTAAATCAGAGAATTTTTATGATTAATTCATTGATTCACTATCCTGGAGAAAATAAGAGTAATTACATGAGACAGATGGAATTAATATCTTCCACAATTAAGTTTAAGAAAATAAATTGAAAAAAATATTACTTACTGGCGCTTCGGGACAGTTAGGCAGGGCTTTTATAAAAAAATCAGAAGGAAAATATACTGTGCTGGGGATTGGAAGAAATTTATCTGGTCATTGCTCCTTCAAAAAGGGAAATATTACTGATAAAATATTCATAGAAAAAATTGTTGAAGATTATTCCCCGGATGTCATAGTTCATTTCGCAGCTATGACAAGTGTTGACGAGTGTGAACAGAATCCTCATGCAGCAAAGAATGTTAATACAGCGCCTGTCGAGTGGATTTTGAATCAATTTTCAGGTTATTTTATTTTTTTATCTACAGATTATGTTTTTGATGGAAGGGAGGGCCCTTATTCGGAAGAGGCGAAAACAAATCCAATCAATGTGTATGGCAATACAAAATTGGAAGCGGAATCCATTATACATTCACATTCCCAAAAAGGGCTGATCTTGCGCACCAATGTACTTTTTGATTATACTGAATGGACAGACGCAAGTTTTGTAAATTGGGTGGTGCGATCTCTACGGAATAGAAAATCTATCTCTGTCGTAGTAGACCAATTTAATAACCCTATCTGGACTGATCATTTAGCACAAATATTAATATCACTCATGGAGATTGAAGCCACAGGACTATATCATTCCGGCAGTAATGAATATATCAGCAGACACGATTTCGCACTAATGATCGCAAAGAAATTTGAACTGGATCAAAGTTTGATCTCTCCTATAACAACCAAAGCATTGAATCAGAGAGCATTACGTCCATTAAAGGCCGGGTTACAAACACAAAAGATAACAGATTATTTTGAGATAATGCCTCCATCAATGGATGAAGCTCTGTCTGTGATTTCGGGACGTAAATGGAAACAGTAATCATCCCACAAATATATAATGTAAGTAGGAACATTGCTGAAAGAGATTTTGGTAATTTTGAAAACACAAGTATCATTTTAGCCCTATCAGTACATGCAAAAATCATTAACATTTACACAATAATTCAAATCTAAATTTGTTATTGTATTTTTACACCTTAAAATTTAACAATGTCAGATAGTTTAATTATTATTCCTACTTATAACGAGAAAGAAAATATCGAAAAGATTATTCGTAAAATTTTTTCTTTAGAAAAATCATTCCACATTTTAATTGTAGATGATGGTTCGCCAGATGGAACAGCCAATGTTGTTAAAAGTTTACAAAGCGAATATTATGCTAAATTACATATTTTGGAACGCGTAGGAAAACTCGGATTGGGTACGGCATACATACACGGATTTAAATGGGCATTAGAGAAAGATTACAAATTTATTTTTGAAATGGATGCCGATTTCTCTCATGATCCAAACGATTTAATCAGACTTTACAATGCAAATGTTTTAGAAGGTGGTGATGTTTCAATAGGCTCACGCTATGTAAAAGGAGTAAATATTGTAAACTGGCCAATGATGCGACTTTTGATGTCATTTTTTGCATCTAAATATGTTAAGATAATAACCGGAATGCCAATACATGATTCTACTGCAGGTTTTAAATGCTACAAACGAGCAGTTTTAGAAACCATCAATTTTGATAAAATACAGTTTGTAGGTTATGCTTTTCAGATTGAGATGAAGTTCAAATCATGGAAATACGGGTTTAATCTTGTAGAAGTCCCTGTAATTTTTACAGATAGAACTGAAGGAACATCAAAAATGAGTGGTGGGATATTTTTTGAAGCCGTTTTTGGTGTTATTCAAATGAAAGTAAAAAGTTTTTTTAAAAGTTGGAGAAAATAATCTATTATACAAATCCTAGAAATAATTATTTTTTTTAATATCTCATTTTATTATTTGGTAGCCGTTATTGTGATGGGGTCAGTGTTGTGAGATGGAATATCTGTCGATTGTTGTTATGTTATTCAGCTAATGTTCATTCAAAAATCATAACCGGGGATGCCACTTTCAGATGCAACAAGCGGATTTAAATTTTGGAGATAAGAGGCGTGGAAATCTATTAATCTGAATTCAATTTACTTTTAGAAATATTCATTGCACATTTAGATAAGTTACTTTGCCTGGATAAATGGTTTTACTTTTACTGAACATACCATTATATTTAGTTGAGAGTAATATAGAAAAATTTACAACGTCTAAGCAAATTGTGTGGGAAGCCGTCTTTGTGGTATGGATATTACGGTTCCAGAATTTATTCAAGAAAAAATATCTATTTGTTTAAATACATTTACATTTAATGATAATACAATGAGTTTTTATTTAGATTTTGAAGAACCACTTCGGTCTCATGATGAAGCAATCAATGCACTGAAAGCAGAATCAGGATTGTCTGTCCAGAAAACCAAAAATTTAGAAATATTGGAAGATGAAAGAAAAAAAGAAATCAAGTCTATTTTTTCAAAACTCACCAGTTGGCAAAAGGTCCAATTAGCCCGTCATCCTCAACGTCCTTATACTTTGGATTTTATTCATAGTTGGTGCCCAAATTTTTTAGAACTTCATGGAGATCGAAATTTCCATGATGATCCGGCTGTTATTACAGGTATTGGAAAAATTGATTCCCTTTCTGTTGCCATTGTCGGACAGCAAAAGGGACGAAATACAAAAGAAAACATATTCAGAAATTTTGGGATGATGCGTCCGGAAGGATACCGAAAAGCGTTCAGGATTATGAAATTAGCAGAAAAATTTGGAGTACCTGTCATCAGCATCATTGATACCCCCGGAGCTTACCCTGGAATTGGTGCAGAAGAAAGGGGGCAGGGGCAGGCAATTGCAAAAAATATAATGGATATGGCTTCTTTAGAAGTTCCGATTGTAGCACTAGTTATCGGCGAGGGTGCCAGTGGAGGAGCGTTAGGAATTGGGATTTGCGATCGTTTTTTAATGCTTGAAAATACATGGTTTTCTGTTATAAGTCCTGAAGGTTGTGCTTCTATATTATGGCATGATGCATCTAAAGCTGAAACTGCAGCAAACGCACTGAAACTCACACCTGAATTTTTAAATGAAACTGGAATTTGTGATAAGATTATTCCGGAACCTTTGGGTGGTGCACACAGAAATTGGAATGAATTGTTCGACACAGCAAAGGTAGAACTCTTAACTACTATTAAAGAATTGGATTCAAATAAATCAGAAAATTTTCTAAAGCAGCGAATTAATAAATATAATTCGTTAATTAGCATGGAATAATATTTTTCGTTTAAATTAAACTTAGTTTTTAATTGAATA
>CAZBBE010000035.1:0-12317 GCA_964489755.1 uncultured bacterium
TCTTCATGAAATCGGACATATCTGGTTTTATGGAATTTTAGGTAATAATGAAGTGAATGAAGCTTGGTTGGATGAAGGGTTCACTACTTTTCAAACAGGATGGTATATGATGGATAAATACGGTCCTCATGGGTTTGACCTTGAAAATACAGAAAGATATGATTCATTCCAGAAAAAGTACTGGAAATTTTCCAGCAGTCTTGGAAAAAGCCAGTGGTCTGCGTTACGATTTATAACAAGTGGAAAAGATGAGCCCATCAGCCGGCCGTCTTTTATGTTTAAACATGGCGGTGCTTACCGCCAAAATGCTTATACAAAACCAGCGCTCATGTTAGTCGAATTAAAATACATTTTAGGTGATTCATTGTTTTCAGAAGTTATGCATACTTATTATGACCAATGGAAATTGAAACATCCCAGTGAGCAGAAATTCAGGTCGGTGGTAAGTGATGTAACTGGAAAAAATATGGACTGGTTTTTTCGGCCCTGGCTTCATGACACACGAACCCTTGATTACGGGATACACAGTTGGGAAAAAGAAAGGAATAATGAGGGAAGCTGGGATATCTCACTGATTTTAAGACGTCATGGAAACCGTGACATGCCACAGTTGGTTGAGACAACGTTGAAAAACGGAGAATCCTACCGAGTCTGGTGGAAAAACCACAAATGGCGTTCGCAAGATACGCTGATATACTCTGTTCCCTCCGAACCGGTAAGTGCTGTCTTAGACCCGGATGCTCAAACAATGGATTTGGATTTTCGAAATAATTATACAGGCACAATGCCAATGGAATTATTCATCACTCGTCCGGGCATGCGATATGTTCATAGGAAAAGGTTTGTGGTGCAGTGGCATCCTATATTGCAATACCACGAGATTGATGGTGCCATTCCCGGCATCGCGCTTAACCGCAGTTATGGCCCTTGGGAAAATTTGGATGGACTCCTTACAATGGGTTCAGAAAGCGGAAAAGTACGTTGGTCCATATCTGGCTGGAGGGTCAATCCTTTGGCTGATAATTCTAAAAAACTTCGTTTTTATGCTTTTGATTTTGGTGGGGTAAACAGTTTTGGATTGCACTTTGAAAAATCATTGGGTAGGACGAACCCCATAATCAATATAAAATCAATTTCCTCAGGCTTTAATATTGTGAATGCAAAGGATACATCACGAACTGATTTATTTGATATTGGACGAATGGCACTTTTTACTTCAACCGCATCAGTCAGGGGAGGTCCATTAAACATGCAATTCACACTTGATATTGCTCCTTCAGGTTGGTCCGACTGGAGTTTCAGCCGGTTGGTTCACACATCTAAAGTGAATGTACCGGTTGGAAAATATGGGTTTCGAGGAAGAGCGATTTTCGGAAAAATATGGAGTAGTGATTTACCCATTCCGATTCAGGAGTTATTTACAATTAATGGAGCAGGTTCAGGAGACACCTATCAAAAATCCTATTTACGAGATGAATCTAGTTTTTACGGAAATTTGGATGCCAGAGATCACTATCATTTGCCGGGGGATGGAAATCTAAGAGGATTTTATGACCGTAATTTTGCAGGAGTCGAACAAATGATTTCAATATCTGTGGAAGGATTTTTATCAAAAAAATGGTTAGAAACACAATTTGAATTAGCGTTTTTTACTGACGCTGGTTTGGTGGACGGATCAAAATTTAGTCCAGGAGATAATGGGTTTGATAATGAAATTCTGATGGATGCGGGGTTCGGATTCAGATTGAGTAAAGATTTATTAGGAAAAAATTGGTATATTAGGGTGGATTTCCCTTTTTGGATAAAAGAGGGAAAAACATCATCAACTGATTATGATAAATTTGTTTTTAGTTTTCAGCGTTCCATTTAACTTAGCCTGAAACTTTTAATTATCTTCCGCATTCAACATAAAATCTTGAAAAGGAATTATCATGCGTAAACACATTTTATTTATTTTAGTGCTGACAACAGCGATATCATTTGCTCAAAATTCTGCTGTGAGGCAATTTAGTAAGACATTTGCAGATGTTGCGGAAGAGTCAAATCCTTCTGTGGTAACTATAATGACGGAAAAAGTCTATGATGCAAAATCATTTCATGAGTGGACACCTTTCGAAGAATATTTTTTTCCGAAGAATAAACCTCACCGCCAGTATAAAGGCCATGCCCTTGGGTCCGGAGTGATTGTTGATGAGGAAAACGGATACATTTTAACCAATAATCATGTAATTGATGATGCAGATGAGATTGAGGTTAAACTTATGGATAAAAGGGTTTTTTCAGCAAAAATTATTGGAAAGGATCCAAAGTCCGATCTGGCAGTTTTGCAGATTGAAGCTACTGATCTTTCAGAATTAAAATTGGGGAATTCAGATAAAATTCGGGTCGGGGAATGGGTGTTAGCTGTAGGGAGTCCGTTTTCCGCAAATCTCAGTCATACGGTGACAGCTGGAATTGTAAGCGCTTTAGGACGCAGTAATGTCATTTCCAACGATCATTACGAAAATTTCATTCAAACAGATGCAGCTATCAACCCCGGAAACAGCGGGGGAGCTCTTTTAAATTTAACAGGAGATCTAATCGGAATAAATACTGCTATTGTAACTGGAGGATTTGAACGATCCAATCGGGGAGTGGGGTTTGCTATTCCATCCAACATGGCAAAACGTGTCATGGATGATTTGATAACAAAAGGATATGTCGTTCGCTCCTGGCTGGGAGTTTATATACAGGAAGTAAATGATAAAATTGCCAAAGAGCTTGATTTAGATAAAAGAGATGGTGCGCTGGTGAGCAGTATTGTGGACGAAAGTCCCGCCCAAAAAGCAGGAATTTTAGAAGGGGATGTGATTATTCGGTTTGGTGAAAAAGCTATAAGGAACCCATCTCATTTGAAAAATGTTGTTTCTTCTACGAAACCTGGGACAAAAAGCAGTGTAAAAGTCGTTCGGGAAGGAAAAGAAAAAATCATACACGTCACCCTTGAAGAATTAAATATAGACTCACAAATATTTGCTTCCGGTTCATCAAAATCCTATAATTCTTTTGGTTTTTCGGTGCAGGATATATCTTTGGAACTTGCAAAACAATTTGGGTTTGATATTGATGAGGATGGTGTTGTTGTCACAAAAGTTGATCCCAACAGTGAAGCCTCTGAAATGGGAGTCCGAGAAGGAGATTTAATACAAAGAGTGGGTTCCGAAAATATAAATTCTAAAAAAGAGTTTAAAAAACTGGTGGAGGAATCAAAGGAGGATGGTGTTGTTCTTTTACTTATTAAAAGGGAAGATATATCTCGTTTTTATGCACTTGATTTGAGGGAATAAAAAATAGTATTTGGCGAACTTAATTCAATCTCATAAAAATTAATATTTTAATGGGTGCGAGAAATTTTATGATTTAAGGATATTATTTTTTATTTGGTTCTTGTTTTAGTTTCTTTTCTATTTTCTTCTCAAAATTATTTTTGTCAACCCTTGCGTTTTTCAAAGCTTGAAATTTTTTATTCCACTCAACTATCAGACTTTCTAATTCCTTTTGAAAATCCACAGAAAGCTTCTTTTTTGCCTCAATATCTTTCTTCTCACTTGTTTTTTTATTTATTTCTGACTCTAGATTAGATATATCTTTTTCAAATTCGTTTATTTTATTTTTTGTAGTAGTAACCTTACTTTCCGCATCATTTTCCGACGTTTCAATATCATCTTCTTTAAACTTTGGATTCTCTTTCAAGACAAGCTTCTTTACATCAAATAGCTGCTTTATAACCAATTCAAGTTCATCGATATCTTTCTGATGTTGATTGTTTAATTCCTCTATTTTATTCTCAAGGTTTGTAATATGGTCATAATATTGAATGATTTCATCTGGAGAAAGGGTTACCTGGCCAAAACAAAAATTCAATGATATTGAAACAATTAGTATATATTTACTCATACCATTATCCCCCTATTTTCTTTTTCAGTTTTCTTAATGTTTCTTCTGCTTGTCGTTGTTTTTTAGTTTTCTTCTTTTTTGGCTTTGGCTTTGGCTTCGGCTTTTTCTCGTTTGTTACTAAAATTATGGGTGTTGGTGTATTATTAGGCTCTGCACCAATGGTGACTATTTTAGTTGTGTCTGCTGAGGCACCATAAATATCGGTGACAGTCAATTTGAATTTATATTCTCCTTCAGGAGCTTCGAAATAAGTTACAGGTGAATTTGGGTCTGATAATTTTACAATTGGGTTTCCAATTTGACTCCATGAATACCTTATTCCATCATTTTTATCTAAATCAAAAGATTCAGTACCATCAAGTTTTACATTATATTCTTTAGTTTCTGGGGTACCGTCATGTGCAACATTATCAAAATATCTTTCTTTTTCATACTTGGATTGGATCTGCGCTTGTATTTTTTCTTGGCTATCCTTAACTTTTTTTCTTTCAGTTTTATTTAGCCATTTAGGGAATGTGTTCGGGTTATCTATTTTAGTTGCGGTTAATCCCAATAAACCAGCTATAAGAATAACATAAATAATTATTTCATTCATTATAAATCCTCCATGTTATACGGCCTAGTTTAGGAAAACATATTCAGATTTAAAAGAGAAAAATTAATCATTTCCAAATTTATTTTAAGAAAAATTAATACAACCCTTAAATAAATAGAAAGATATTCTTCATTTTGTGTGAATTATAATATTTCCGCTGAAGTGAAATAAATTAAATTCTTTCCGTTTTTCTCGAATGTTTTATATGAAATCATGCCCATAAAAAGAATAGACGCAAAAGTAGACTTTATCAAATTGGAGCATTCTGTTCTTGACTTCTGGGAATCCAACCGGATTTTTCAAAAACGTGTTCAGATAAACATAGGAAAGCCGAAATGGAGTTTTATTGACGGTCCCATTACAGCCAATAACCCTATGGGAGTTCACCATGCCTGGGGAAGAACTTTAAAGGATATTTATCAGCGGTATAAAGCGATGAAAGGGCATGAACTCCGTTATCAAAATGGATTTGACTGTCAGGGATTGTGGGTGGAAATTGAGGTAGAAAAGGAATTAGGGTTTTCCACAAAAAGGGAAGTGGAGGAATTTGGGATAGAAAAATTCGTCCAGATGTGTAAAGACCGGGTACATAAATATTCAAAAATTCAGACTGACCAATCCAAACGATTAGGGTACTGGATGGACTGGGATAATTCCTATTTCACCATGTCCGATGAAAACAATTACACTATTTGGGCTTTCCTGAAAAAATTGTTTGAAAGAGGCAAAGTGTATAAAGGAACGGATGTTGTTCCCTGGTCCGGACGTTCAGGAACATCCTATTCCCAAATGGAAATTATTGAGGGTAGAAGGCTGGTTGCCCATAAATCCGTTTTTATCCGCTTTCCTCTCATTAACAGAAATAATGAATATCTACTGGTCTGGACAACAACTCCCTGGACACTCACATCCAATGTAGTTGCGGGGGTGAACGGAAATCTTGATTATACGAAAGTAAAAGCTGTAGATGGAGCAATTTATTATTTTGCGGAGGAAAATTTAGAGTACCAGCGTCTCGAAAAACAATTCAAGGAGAAAACTCAATGGATTGATGGGATTCCTAAATTGAAAACCATAGCTCAGTTATTTAAGGAAAGAGGCGGTTTCGAAAAATTAGGAACGGTGAAAGGTTCTCAAATGGTTGGATGGAAATACAAAGGTCCCTTTGATGATCTCCCAGCTCAATCAATTCCAGGAGGATATCCTTTCACTAACAAAGATTTAGAAGCGAGCCAGAGATCAGCAGTTACTCAACACAAAGTAATTGATCCAGGAAAAGATAGTATTGGTAATGACATTGTGGTTGCTGGTGAAGGGACAGGAATCGTTCACATGGCGCCGGGATGTGGTGATATAGATCATCAAATTGGTAAAAAGTTAAGATTGGTGAATATTGCACCTTTGGATGACGAATCAAAATTCACACACAAGTTCGGGTGGCTCAGTGGAAAATCTGCCACAGACCCGGAGACAACTTCAGAGATTATAGAAAATTTGAAGGAAAATGGTTTTTTGTTCCATGTTGAGGATTATCCTCATGTCTATCCCCATTGCTGGCGTTCCGGGGATGAGTTGGTATTTCGATTAGTGGATGAATGGTATATCAATATGGATTGGCGGGATGAAATCAAGAAAATCGTGGATAAAATTGAGTGGATTCCAAGTTGGGGACAAGAGAGGGAACACGAGTGGCTGGATAATATGGGTGATTGGATGATCTCTAAAAAACGGTTTTGGGGATTGGCGCTTCCAATCTGGACATTTGAGGACGGCTCTTATTTTGTGGTGGGTTCCAAGGAGGAGTTAAAAAAACTTACAGTGGAAGGATGGGAAATATTTGAAGGAAATTCTCCTCACCGTCCCTGGATCGATAAAGTGAAAATTCGTCATCCAGAAACAGGATTGATTGGAGAACGAATTCTGGATGTGGGTAATCCTTGGCTGGATGCAGGGATCGTTCCCTTTTCAACCATAAAATATAATTCGGATCGAGAATACTGGGAGAAATGGTTCCCCGGTGATTTTGTGACTGAATGTTTTCCCGGCCAGTTCAGGAATTGGTTTTATTCTTTATTAGCAATGTCAACTGCCCTTGAAGGAAAAGCACCATTTAAAACATTATTAGGTCATGCCCTGGTCAAAGATGAAAACGGTAGAGACATGCACAAGTCATGGGGCAATGCCATCTGGTTTGATGACGCAGCCGAAGAAATGGGTGTAGATGTGATACGGTGGATGTATGCCTCTCAGAATGTGGAACATCATCTCCTATTTGGGTATGGTCCCGCTAAAGAAGTACGCAGGAAGTTGATTACATTGTGGAATGTTTATTCTTTTTTCGCAACATATGCTTCCGTAGACGGATTTGAACCGGGGAAACTAACTTTAAAATCTGCGGATTTAACGCTTCTGGACAAGTGGATTTTATCTAAAATCAATGTATTAATTGAAGAAATGGATTCACATTTGAATTCGTTTAAACTGGATAGGGGTATGAGAAAAATTGAACGTTTCCTTGAAGATCTATCAAATTGGTACGTTCGCCGGAACCGCAAGAGATTTTGGAAAACTGAAGATGATTTGGATAAACAAATAGCTTATCAAACCCTTTATGAAGTTTTGGAGAGCCTTATAAAAATTTGTGCTTCCATCATCCCGTTTATCACGGATGCGATTTATCAAAATCTAATAAGTAATTCTGATTCTTCTTTACCAGAGAGTGTTCATTTATGTGATTATCCAAAATCGGATTCAGATTTCATAGATTATGATTTAATGGAAAAAATGGATGTCTTGAAAAAAGTAGTTGAATTGGGTCGGAATGCCCGGAATAAAGCTAATTTGAAAATACGTCAGCCATTGCCATCACTGGTGTTTCATATTCCAAATAAGGAAAACGGTAAATTCATAATAGACAACCAAACCGTTATATTAGAAGAGTTAAATGTGAAATCTATTCGACAAGCCGAATCTGATGAAGAAATTATATTGTGGGATGTGAAACCAAATTTAAAAATAATTGGTCAAAAATTAGGAAATAGATTACCTGAAATTCGTAAATTTATCAGCTCTAAAAACGCGGTCCACATATTAAATGAACTGAAAGTAAGAAAGGAGATAATAGTCAACTTGGATAGTGATACATTCACATTAAAAGAACAAGATTTTCTAATTGAATCTCTATCAATGAAAGGATTTTCTTCCACAGCTGATAATGGAATATCCGTTGGTATATCTACAGAATTGGATGAACCATTGATTCAGGAAGGAATAGTACGGGATATCATCCGACAAGTACAAATTCTTAGAAAAGATGCAGGATTTTCTGTTGAAGACCGTATTAAGATTTTCACGGACTGGTTACCGGGATTAGCACCGGCAATTGAAAGGTTCAAAGATTATTTTTGTGCTGAAACCCTGACAGTTTCAGTAATGAATTATTCAAAGGATGGGGAATTTAAATCTCATTTAAATATTGAGGATGAAAAAGTACCCATCGCTTTAAGCAGGATAAAAAAGAATTGAGGAAAACATGGGAAAAAAGAAACGATATTCGAAAGCAAAATTAAACTCATTTAAAAAACAAATATTAAGCCGACTTGATGATGTAAGTCATAAAGTGAATGACATGAAAGAGGGGATAGTGAATCAAAAACCGACAAAATCTATGTCACCTGATTCAATTTACAGCGTCCATATGGCAGATGCGGGAACGGATGCACATCAAATGGAAAAAAATTTTTTATTTATTGCTCGAGAAAATCACTACATAAAAAACTTGGAAAATGCATTAGAAAGAATTGATTCAGGCAATTTTGGAATCTGTTCATTGTGCGGAGAATTAATCCCTGAGGAAAGAATGATTGAAGTTCCCAATGCAACCAAATGTGTGGAATGTAAGATTAAAGATAAACTGAGCATAAAATGAAAATCTTGGCGGTGAGTGCCGTCATTATTGGTCTGGACCAGGTTACCAAAACACTCATCAAAAATTATCTTAATCTATTTGATTCTGTTCCGGTTGTAGAAAATTTCTTCCATTTTACGTTTATCACAAATTCAGGAATGGCATTTGGATTAAATTTTCCAGGTGGGATTTATTTTTTCACGATTGCTTCGTTTATTCTCACCTGTGTATTGTTTTGGTTATTATGGAAAGAGAGATACAGCTCAATTTATATCAGGCTTTCCCTTGCATTTATTATTGGGGGAGCCATTGGAAATTTAATTGACCGTATTCTTTATAGGGAAGTGGTTGATTTTCTTGATTTCATGATCGGAGATCATCACTGGTATATATTTAATCTGGCAGATGCTTCTGTGAGCATAGGGATGGCAATCCTTGTTATCCGCACCATATTTTTTACACCAAAACAATCTGATACTATATTATCGCACTAAAAAGCCTTCAATTCAAAGTTCAGAGAGAAAACGTTAGATTGGACTATTATCTATCAACAGAAATTCCGGAATATTCACGTACAAAAATTCAGACCATGATTCGGGATGGTTTTGTAAAAGTGGATGGTGAAAACCGACGATCAAGCTATAAATTAACCGGGGGTGAAACGGTATCTCTTTACATTGAAGATACACAAAATGAACAGGATCATCTCATTCCGGAATCCATTCCCTTGGATATTGTCTATGAGGATGAAACAATTATTGGAATCAATAAACCAGCAGGTTTGGTTGTGCATCCCGGTATCGGAAACAGAACGGGAACTTTGGTTAATGGGCTCATTTATCATTTTCAGACACTGTCCACCCTTAATGGAGAACTGAGACCTGGAATTGTTCACCGGCTAGATAAAGATACTTCTGGAGTGATGATTATTGCAAAAACAGATACAGCCCACGCTGATTTATCCAAACAGTTTGAAACAAAAACAGTTCAAAAAAAATATGTGGGAATTACTTGGGGATTGTGGCAGGAAAAAGGGGGAAGAATAGAAACAAAACTATTAAGGAAAAAATCAGATCCTACCTTGTTTGAAGTCCATCCAGACAAAGGGAAAACATCCGTAACACATTATAAAGTTTTAGAGGAAGGACGATACTACAGTTTGGTGAACTATATGCCGAAAACAGGTAGGACTCACCAAATCAGGGTACATTCCGCCTATCAAAACCATCCTATTTTGGGAGATAAGAAATATGGAGGAGGATTAAGTAAGATTAAAGGATTTATACCCGAAGTAGGAAAAATACTGAAAAAAGAATTGGAACGTTTAAACCGTCATGCCCTTCATTCAGAAACAATTTGTATTCAACATCCTGAAACAAAGTCAGATATTGAGATCCATGCTCCTCTTCCAGACGAATTGAATTTAATTCTCCGGTCGTTAAAAGATAATGAGCTCTGATATGTCTGGAAATATTATCCAAAAGTATTTAACATATTTGATAAAGGAACTAGGTTATTCTGAACATACTATTGATTCTTATGAGAAAGATTTAACATGTTTTTCCGATTTTTTTAATAAACCTAAACCAAACCTAATTGTTGATAAAAATTTTCTACTTGAAATTTCTTATGATGATATTCAGAAATTTGTAGGTGATGAGTTTAAAAGGGAATATCTACCAAAACCAGTAAAAGAACCCCATAAATATAAAAAAATAGAATCAAGAACTATTGCACGTCAAATTGCGACATTAAAATCATTTTATGCTTATTTATATGAAATGAAGATGATAGGATCTAATCCTACCCTTTTAATAGAAAGTCCTAAAGTACCTAAAACACTTCCTTCATATATAGATGAAAAAACAATATCTGACAAAATAATATGGGGAAAAATGTGTGAACATTTGCAAATTGATGAAAGTAAACTAACCCTTATAGATTGGATAATTTTATTTCAATCCTATGAAAAAGAGGAAAAAAAACAAATGGAAATTATCTTAGAAAAAACAAGTTCAATTGATAATTGGATTAATTTTGAGACTAAAAAAAAGAAAAAATTAGCTAAATATTTTCAATTAAATAAAAAAGAGATAGAGGTTTTGCTGACCAAAATAGGAAATCAACGGAAAGAAATTAGAAAAAAAATATGTAAACAATTTAAAGAGATAAAAAAGAGAGATATTAAACGAAAACATTATATTAAATATATTTTATTTAATTTGCCTGACTTTTTAAAAAAGAAAAATTCATTTCTTAAATTACGTGATATCGCAATGTTAGAATTATTCTACAGTACGGGGATGAGGTTAACAGAATTAGTAAACCTAAATGTAAATCATTTAGATTTAAAATATAAAAAGGTTAAAGTAATGGGAAAAGGGAAAAAAGAGAGGTTGATTCCTTTTGGTGATTATAGCAAAATTTCTATTATTAATTATTTGAATAAAAGAAGTATTAAAACTAATTATCAACTTGCATCAGACCCTTTATTTGTTTCAAATAGAAATAATAGAATTTCAAACCGTACAGTTCAAAGAAGAGTCCAAATGTATTTAGCTTCTTTTGCCGGTACCGGCAGCTCGGGACCCCATACACTGCGGCATGCTTTTGCCACGCATTTGCTCGAACGGGGGGCAGATATTCGTTCGGTCAAGGAATTATTAGGTCATAAAAGTTTATCCAGTACCCAAATCTATACCCATATTCAGATGAAAAAAATGAAACAGATTTATAAACAGGCACACCCTCACGGATAAAAAATGAAGGTCTTAACATCAGAAAAATCATCTTTATTCGGGAAGGGGGGATTTAATCCACAGGGCAAAATCTTTTCCAATCTGACTTCTGAAGCATTGGAAGAACATATACTCAATAACGGGGAAGGAAGATTAGCAAATAACGGAGCACTTATGGTGGATACCGGAAAATATACAGGACGGTCTCCGAAGGATAAATATTTTGTTGATGAGAAATCTTCATCTCACCATTTATGGTGGGGACCGGTAAATAGAAAAATATCGGAAGATATTTTCGATGAGTTGTTGTCAGAAGTGACCCGTTACTATAATTCGGAAACATCCGATACATATGTGTTTGAAGGATTTGCGGGAGATGACCTCCGTCACCAGATTTCAGTGAGGATGATCGCAAAGAAAGCTTGGCAGGCACTGTTCTGTCATAACATGTTTATCCGTCCCGATGGAAGGAATAAAGATCCATTCCAATCTGATTTTACCATTATTAATGCATCTGATGTAAAAAATCATAGATTTAAGGACTATGGGATGAATTCAGAAACTTTCATCATTTTTCACCTTAGTCGTAAACTTGCGATAATAGGTGGGACAGAGTACGGTGGAGAGATGAAAAAGGGAATTTTTTCTATTCTCCATTATCTACTTCCACTGAAGGGTGTTTTGTCCATGCATTGCTCGGCTAATGTAGATACGGGTGGTAAGAATACAGCATTATTTTTTGGTTTGAGCGGAACCGGAAAAACCACACTATCCACCGATGCAAAACGTCCCCTTATCGGGGATGATGAACATGGCTGGTCTGAAAACGGTATATTCAATTTTGAAGGCGGGTGTTATGCAAAAGTCATCCGGTTGAATCCAGAGGAAGAACCGGAAATTTATAATGCAATCCGAAGTGGAGCATTACTGGAAAATGTAGTATTTGATGAGAAAAATGGAAAGGTTGATTATGACGATGATTCAAAAACGGAAAATACACGGGTGTCTTATCCGATTCATTTTATCGGGAATTCCCTTGCTGCTGATAGGAAACCCAGTCGTGCCGACCATCCGAAAAAAATCATTTTCCTTACCTGTGATGCGTATGGCGTTTTACCTCCGGTTGCACAATTAACTTCTG
>CAZBBE010000036.1:0-12249 GCA_964489755.1 uncultured bacterium
TCTCAACCAGAATTTTCCGAACCCATTCAATCCGCAAACCAATATTTCGGTTCAACTACCGGAAGACCAGCACACTACCATCTCAGTGTGGACGCTTGCTGGTAAGGAGGTTGCGACACTGCACAAGGGTGATCTGAATGCTGGTACCCATACTTTCACGTTCAATGGCAATAATTTAGCCAGTGGAATGTACTTCTATCGGATTGACGCAGGACCATACCAGGCAACCAAGAAAATGTTGCTAATGAAATAAGTCTGTATTTAACGTACAGCTCATAAATTCAAAGAAACAGTCAGCCTTTTGCTGACTGTTTCTTTTTTATATATTCATACATGAACATTGGAGAAATATTGAATGGTTAAACCTGCCCTGCTTTTCATTTTTATAGTTCTCAATGGAGTGTTCGCCCAAACATCCATTACCGGGTCTATCACGGATAAGGATAATGGTGAACCTCTTATCGGAGCAAATGTAATTCTAAAAGGAACAACCATGGGAGGGGCATCAGATGTAAAGGGAATCTATACAATTCCAAATGTTCCTGCCGGACCATATGTAGTTACGGCTAACTACATTGGCTATGAGACGGTTGAAATGGAGGTCATGGTTATGGGTGGAATAGTTAATCGATTTGATTTTGAATTGATCATATCTGCTATCCAAATGGAGACCTATGTGGTGACCGCCTCTCGAAGAAGAGAACGGGTGGAGGATGCTCCCGCTGCCATATCTGTAATAACCAAACAGGATATTCGCCGGGAGAGTAACACAAATCTCGGGGACTACTTAAAAACAACAAAGGGGCTGGATTTTACCCAGTCAGGAATTGACAGCTACAATATCACCGCAAGGGGGTTTAATTCTTCATTCAGTTCACGGCTTATGACCCTCACGGACGGTCGAATGGCGAACATTCCTTCTCTTAGGCTCACAGCCTATAATGTCATCCCCGTAAGTTTTGATGATGTGGAACAAATCGAAATAGTATTAGGACCCTCATCTGCTCTTTATGGGCCCAATGCTCACAGCGGTGTGTTAAACATCATTTCCAGTTCACCCCTCAGGTCCCAGGGAACCTCACTCAATATCATGGGAGGGACAATTTCACAGGCAGACACAGACCCCCTCCAAAAAATTACATTCCGGACCGCACACAGCTTTGGGAATTTTGGTTTTAAAGTTTCCGGAGTAGCTCTGAGAGGCAGTGACTGGAAACACATTAATTCTGATGAATTTGAAGGACATGATCCGGCGTTTCTAGGACAGCACAGTTTAAGGCATGATAGAATTGACAATAATAATAACTCTTGGGAGGTAGGTAATCCAGTATTTACTGAATCAATGCTTTCTGTGTGGCCTGGGTCAAACTCAAGCTGGGTTGGTCTAAAGTATGCGGACGGTATCAGTAATTTTGCAAACGATGCTGAACCCGGATCCCCCAGAATTACCCAGGAAATGATTGATATTGCAGCTATTGACCCATTTAAGCGGTATGATGTTCCCGGTACAAATATTACATTATGGATGGTAACTCAATCAATGTTAGGCCAAGCGTATGCAGATGGTATTGACAATGATGGGAATACCCTTATAGATGATGGAATTGATGAGGCAATTGATGGTTTCGATGAGGTTTGGTTTGATGGTGTAGACAATGACAATGATTGTATTGGGGATACAAATGATGATGGATGTGTCTGCTGCTATGGTGATGTGAATGTTGATGAAGATGATGAGTTAGGTGATATGGGGTGGCTGAACAGATTTGGAAGAATTGATAGTACAGAATGGACTGAAACAAAAGGAGCTTTCGGCGAATATGAGTACGATGAAAATGGAAATATGATATTTGACAGTAACAAGAATGGAATTTTTGCAGATGACTGGGCAAACGATGGTATTGACAATGATGGAGATTGGATTGAATTTCAAGACTTGGATGGAGATGGTGTTTGGGATGATATAGAGCCCTTTGAAGATTTAAATGGAAATGGTATTTGGGATAATGAAAGTCATGAGGATTTTGAAGATTTAAATGGAAATGGTATTTGGGATGATATAGAGCCCTTTGAAGATTTAAATGGAAATGGTATTTGGGAAGCGGTTGATGAGAATTTCATGGATTTAAACGGAAATGGTATTTGGGATGGACCTACTGAAACCCTTTACATTGATGTAAATGGAGATGGAAATTTTACTATGGGAACTGATTATTTCGGTGAACTTTACGAAAATGGTATTTGGGACAGCGCTGAACCATTTACTGATCAAAATAATAATGGTGTTTGGGATAGCGGTGAAACTTACACAGATGCTAATGGAAATGAAATATGGGACGGAGAATCGTTTACAGATATTAATAACAGTGGTGTTTGGGATGATATTGCTGAGCCCTGGTACGATACCGATAATAACGGTATTGCCTCCCCTGGAGAAAATAATGTTGATGAAAATGGTGAAGGAGATTTCCGTCTTAATTACGGTAACCGTCCATCTACTTTAATGGATGCCAATGATGATGGTGTGGATGATTATCCAGATTTTAATGTCCGTAATTACCGCTATGACATACGTGCTGACTGGGAACCAAACGATGATGTGAGTCTAAGTGTGAACCATGGCTATGCCTATGCCAGGAACATCAATATTACTCCCATTGCCCGATACCTTGCTGACGGATGGGTCTATAAATACTATCAGGGAAGGCTCCGTTATAAGAATTTCTTTTTTCAAACATATCTTAACTCAAGCTACTCCGGTGATCCGGACAAACCGACACGAAGTCTTGCAACAGGAAGACGCATTTATGACCGCTCAAAAAAATTCTCTGCACAGCTCCAGCACGCTTTAGAGTTTTCCAACGGAGATCTCAGGTTCGTTTGGGGCCTGGACTATTTCCTTACCATGCCAGATACCCGGGGATCGATCCTGTCTGATAAAAAAGGGAGCGATCTCAGAGACAACAATGGAAATGGTGAAGGAGGATCTCCAACAGGTTTAGTAGAACCAACGATGTTTATTGATTATTATTATGATCCTGGCGTGGACTATCTAACATTCAGTCAAGGTGATCACGATACCTCTGACGATACTTCACTTGGGGCTTATGCTGACGGATTGGATAATGACGGAGACAGCGATGACTTTTCAGACTTGAATGATAATGGTGTCCCGGACTATGTAGATGAAAATGGTAATGGTATTTGTGATTATGGAGAGTCAGAACCAGGAGTGAAATGGGCCGGTGAAAATATTTTTTATGTTTATGCTGACGGTATTGATAATAACGGAGATGGGGATATTGATGAAAATATTGATGAGGGCATTGATGAGCCAGAAGAGGATAACCGTTATGTAGTAAATGAACTTGGGATGTATTACCAGTTAAACTGGAAAATTTCAGACAAGTTTGAACTGATTCAGGCAACCCGGTTTGACGTCCATGATAGACTATCGGACTTTATAGAATTCAATAACCAGAAAAATTACAATTATAGTCCCCTGAAATGGGAATTCAATTTTGATAAAAAGGATGGTATCCAAATCTCTCCAAAGATCGGTCTGGCATATAAACCGAGGGAGCACCAGAACTTCAGGTTAACCTGGGCACAGGCATTTAATACTCCTTCTAACAATTCGCTCTTCCTGGATATTTATATCACACGAGTGGCTATCTTTAAGGTTTATGCCCGGGGCGCAGATGGAGGTTATATTTACGACAGAAACTCAGATAATCATCCTCGATATTTTGCTATTGGGGAAGATCAGGGGCAATATAAATGGTTTAACCCGGAGAATAGTATATATTTTTATCCTTCGGTTGATCCAAAAATTAAAGGATATTTCAAAGGTGGATTGAAAGACCTTGGTGGTTTAACACCAGAAATAGTACAGACCTTGGAATTTGGATACAAAGGTCGTTTGGCCCAGAAAATTTTTGGAACTCTTGATGTATATTCCAGCCATTATAACAGTTTTGTAAGTGGTGCATCATTCATAACTCCAATCGTTATTAGAAAAAACATACTCGAATTTGATTATGATGGAGATCTGGATACAAATCGAATCGCAGAATTAGATGAAAACTTCATTTCAGATCCTGAAGATTATGATGAAGCTCTTGACATGTGGCGAAGCGGTATCGTGGGTATAACTTCTATGGATTCTACTATATATACAGGTAGTACACCACCCGTAGTTGTTGGTTATATCAACTATGGTGAGGTAGATCTTTGGGGATTGGATGCAAGCCTGGCTATCTTCCTTAACCGGGAGTGGTCCCTAAATCTTACCTACTCCCACCTTGGGATGAATGAATTTTTAAATCCCATTACCAATGCTTATGACCCCATCAATGCTCCCCGCCACAAAGTGGGAATGCAGTTACAGTACATACCAAGAAAATTTCCTTTAAACTTCACACTAAATGCCCGATATGTGGATGCATTCCGATGGTCCTCAGGAATATACTATGGACAGATCAATGCCTACACCATTTTTGACCTCCACTCAGGATACGAGATCAATGACAATTTGAAAATCAATCTAACCATCAATAATGTCCTGAATCATAAACATACTGAGATAATGGGTGGACCTGCAATAGGTCAAATGATTGTATTGAGATTGCAGGCAAGTTTATAAATAACAAGCAGGCCAACCTATCAAACCTGTATTGGGGGAAGATAACAGATCTAAAATTAGATTTACCTGCTTGAAGCTTGAGTGAAAGTATACACTCTGGGCAGGAGGGTCAAGTTTTTTTCCCAAATTAGGAATACGTGTAATGGATTTCCTTAGACATATTGACCATCTTTCTTTCCATTTTATTAATTTCTATTTATCCCACCCGGTGCTGGACCATATCATGGTTTTCATCACGAATCAAAATCATTGGGTCCTTCCCATATTTGTATTACTCATTTGGATGTTTAGATTTGATGGTAAAAGAGGTAAAATAGCAGGTGTGGTCCTCATTCTTACAATTATCATTGTGGACGGAACCGCTGCACAAATCATAAAACCCTGGGTCAGCAGAATTAGGCCCTCACATGCTTTAGGTGATACAATTAATTTATTAGTAAAGAAGGGAGGTCAGTATTCATTTGTTTCCAATCATGCTGCCAATTCATTCGCTTTTTCTGTTGTAATACATTATTTCTATGGAAAGAAAATAAAATGGGTTTTTTCCCTCGCAAGTCTTATCGCCATCAGCAGAGTTTATGTCGGAGTGCACTACCCCGCTGATATCATTTGCGGTGCACTTTTCGGCTATGGATTAGCCTGGTGTATGTTGAGTGTGTGGGTAATGGTAAAGATGCGAGAATTAAAACGAAACCGCACCTGGGTGTGGTATTACACGGGGAAAAATAATTAGTTTGGTAACGTATCTTTGGGCGGTTTCACTCCGAAGCCAGAAAAGGAGTTTTGCCCCGGGGATTTGATTTCCCCATGCTTTCCCTCAAATTTGCCTAAGTTATCCTTTAATGCCATCATAAATGCTTTAGCGTGTGGTGGTGCCATGATGATCCTCGAATGAACTTTTGCTTTAGGAACCCCTGGTAATAATCGGGTAAAGTCCATAACAAACTCAGCAGGAGAGTGTGTTACAACGACAAAATTTGAATATTCACCGCTACTGACTTTTTCATCTAATTCTATATTGATTTGTTGTGTTTTAGTTTTTTTATCACTCATAATATTCTCTATTTAAAATCCTTCAAATTCTCTTCGGTTAAATTCTTCCCAATCTTCGTTTAATCCATCAAACTCTTTATAATCCACTTCATCGTCATCTTTACTCTTGTGAACCATTTCATTTTCATAAAAATTAAAATTATCCTTCTTTTTCTCAAAATCGGCAGGATCACCTTCCTCTTCATCTTCTGGACTCAGTCTCTCGATATCCTCACTGTATACCTCTGTATCAAAAAAATCCAGATTCTTAACGATACCGTTGGTCATTAAATATTCAAGAAAATCAAGATATTTCCGGTCCTTCAAATCGGTCCTGCAGAACTCACACACAAGAGATTCTCTTAAATGGTCATCATCTAATGTGGATTCGCAAACGGGACATATAATACCTTCTAACATTTAATTTTCCTTTAAAAATCGGTCGTTAATATAAATGACGAAAGTTCCTTTAGCAATAAAATGTTCGAGGAATTTTTCATTGAACCAATTGTTTGTAAAATGAAATTTCTTTGGATGATAATTTCATACCCCTCCGGTGCATCACTCGTTTTGCAGTCTCAATAAAATCTTCAAACCGGTATGATGCTAAATTTCCCTCCACATACCACGAAAACGGTTCAAAGTATTTTGGAGAACTACTATTAGAAATAATGTTGGAACATGGGCCGATAACGGTGCCGGTATTCAATTGAGTCCCTATCCCTATTTTAACGTGGTCTCCGATAAAAGAACCAATGAAGCATCTTCCCGTATCAATTTCTTCCTGCCCCAAATTTACTTTTACTGATGAATAGGTGTTTTTCAAATTACTATTGGTTGTTCCTGCCCCTATATTGACCCATTCGCCTAAAAAAGCATTTCCTAAATGCCCATCATGTACTTTATTTGAATTTCCTTGAAAAATGGACTTTTCAATTTCACCTCCCAGTTTACAGACAGGTCCAACAATCGAGGTGGAAATATGAGTATGGGGTTTTATAACGGTATCGTTTCCAATGTATAGGGGTCCTTCAAGATATGCAAAAGAGTTAATGTGAACCTTATCCATGATAATGATAGGACCTTTTTCGGCATTCAGTACGACGAGCGGTTCAATATGGGAAGTTTCATTCACATAAATTTTATTTCCGCCAACTATATGTGCTGTCGGGTGGTCGCTTATTATTTTATAATTAGGACCAAATTTCTCTATTTCTTCTTCCAGTGTTTTGGGGATTCTATCAATAATTTCCCATACATAGTGGACCATATCACAGGACAAATTTCTTTTCTCAATTTTTTCAGAAAATTCACTTTTGACTGGTCCTCCCTGATACAGCCAGGATTCTCCCAATGATCTAGATAAATTATATCCAACCGCGCTATTTTCATAAACCCATACAGATTCAGAACCTTGATTTATTTTTTTAAGTAAATCCGAAGTCCAAAACACATTTCCAGCTAACCAAATACCATTGGTCACTTCGTGAGGATTTACATCAATTTCCGGATGTCTTTCCTGCGTTATTTCTTCTATTTCTTCCCTGACAAATAGTGAAATTTGATCATCGGAAGAAATCAGGTTTTTAATTCGGTCAAAAAATGTCCCGGTACCAATCCTGATGTCAATGGTTGCACGGGTAGCAGATACTGGATAAAAATTGGTTTCCTCTATATTTTCAAATATATAATAATTCATCCTATACCTAAAAGTTGATTGATTTGGGAATATTGTTTTTCTATAAATCCTTGATTATTAGCGGTTAAAGTAATTGTAAATATTTTTTGTGACCATTTTGATTCAAATCCAATTTTAAGAGGAGAATTGATTGTCTGCATTAAAATTCCATGAACCGGGTCAAATTCAGGATTTAAATCCACCGCTGCATCACCAATAAATTGATTCATTTTATATTTTGTAGATGAATGGGGTAATCCGAAACGATTTAATTGCCTATCGGAAATGAACAATTCTGAATGGTTAATTGATAAATTGTATAATTCTGACACTGATGAACGACAGATTAATTTAATTTCTAAATTATGTTTATTCAAATTTTTAAGATAATTAATTGCTAACCGGCTGAATTTTTCTTTTTCTGGTAGAAAGTATGCGACTGTACGAATTTTGTTCCCTCCCAATCCCAATTTTATTGATCGGATATTTTTCTTCTTTAGGGCATTTTTATAGGTTAATATGAAGGCAATTCTCGTCTTCATGGGAATTTTCACGGTTGAATATAACTTTTTCTCCACAGGAATCCTGCTTAGTTTTCTGAAGTATTTTATACCAATAAAAAAGAAATAAAATGAGTTTAGGGAAAAAATTATTGTGGGGAAGTTTCGGATGGGTATTGGGCGGTCCTATTGGCGGAATTCTTGGGTATGCTGCAGCTTCTTTATATGATAATGAAGCCAGAACCAGTTCATACAATAGCTATTTTTCTGGAAATGAAACCGCTTACCCTAAAACAAAACCCGGTGATTTTATGGTTTCAATGCTGGTTCTCTTAGCGGCAGTGATGAAAGCGGACAAACAATTGTTAAAATCTGAATTGGATTTTGTCAAACAGTTTCTTAAAAATCAATTTCATACCAATGATGTTCATGATTTCATGGTTTTATTTAAAGATATTCTAAACCAGGAATATCATTTGCGGGATGTGTGCCGGCAGGTTCAAAGGTCTATGGACCATCCCAGTAGATTAGAACTGGTCCATGTCTTATTCGGTCTGTCTCAAGCGGATGGATACATTCATCCTGATGAAATAAAAATTATACATACCATTGCCCGTTATATGAATATCAATGAGAATGATTTTATTTCTATACAAGCGATGTTTGTCCGGGATTCCGAATCCGACTATAAAATACTGGAGATTAGCCCTGATACCACCGATGAAGAAGTAAAAAAAGCCTACCGTAAAATGGCAAATAAATATCATCCGGATAAGGTCAGTCATCTGGGAGAAGAGTTACAAAAATTAGCCGAAGAAAAATTTAAATCTGTCAATGACGCATATCAGGCAATCAAAAAACAAAGAGGAAAATAAAATACTAGATTATCTCAATCTATTATGAATAAGGAGAAACCAGGAGATTTTCCCTTCACAAGAGGGATTTACAAGGAAATGTATAAAAAACGGCTCTGGACCATGCGTCAGTATGCCGGTTTTACCAGTGCAGTTGAAACCAATGAAAGATTTAAATATTTATTGAAAAATGGAGTGACAGGACTCTCTGTCGCATTTGACCTCCCTACACAAATTGGATACGATTCTGATGACCCTATGGCTCATGGTGAAGTGGGAAAGGTTGGGGTCCCTATTTCATCCATTCACGATATGGAGGACCTCTTTCACCAAATTCCCTTGGCTGACGTTTCCGTTTCCATGACAATCAATGCTACTGCTCCTATAATTCTGGCAAACTATATCGTTACTGCAGAACGTCAGAATATTGCTATAAAAAATCTAAGGGGTACTATTCAAAACGATATTTTAAAGGAATACATTGCCAGAGGAACCTTTATTTTCCCTCCAAACCCATCACTCCGTCTGGTAACAGATGTGGTTGAGTTTTGTTCAAATCACATTCCAAAATGGAATACAATTTCTATTTCTGGGTACCATATAAGGGAGAGCGGCAGTACGGCTGCACAGGAATTAGCCTTTACATTCGCCAATGCTATTACTTACGTGGAAACGGCACAAAAACGAGGATTGGACCTTGAAAAGTTTGGGCAACGTTTATCCTTTTTCTTCAATGCTCATAATGATTTTCTCATTGAGATTTCCAAATTTCGGGCAGCAAGAAAACTGTGGGCAACCATTATGAAAAACAGATTTGGCGTCACAAATGAAAAAGTGCTTCGATGCCGTTTTCATACTCAGACCGGAGGCTCCACACTCACAGCACAACAGATTGATAATAATGTGGTGCGGACAACGATTCAAGCCATGTCTGCTGTTTTGGGCGGGACTCAGTCCCTCCATACAAATAGCAAAGATGAGGCATTATCTTTACCCACTGACGAATCAGTAAACCTTGCTCTCCGTACCCAACAAATCATTGCTCATGAATCAGGAATTCCAAACCACCCTGATCCTTTCGGTGGTAGTTATGTAGTGGAACGGATGACCGAGGAATTGGTGAGTGAATCATTGGAGATCATTGAAAAAATTGATTCTCTTGGCGGTACGGTTCAGGCAATAGAAAAGGGTTGGATTCAAAACGAAATTTCCAAAAGCGCTTATGACTACCAATTGAAAGTTGATTCCGGGGAAACAATTATTGTCGGTGTAAATAAGTTTGATGAGGAGGACGATATAATATCCAACCTTCATAAAATTTCCACACTCTCTGTCAATGCTCAAGTCAAAAAAGTAAAAGAACTAAAACAAAACCGGGAGAATGATCGTGTGGAAAAAACACTCGAGATTCTAACTGAAAAATGTAAAGGAGATGGAAACCTGATGCCACACATTATTGACTGTGTAAAAAGTGAGTGTACCATCGGAGAAATCACTCAAGTTATGAAAAATGTATTTGGTGAACACCATTTTTCCGGTTGAAGTAGCTTTGATAATTTACATTTTCCAAAATTCATGAAAAATATTTTCGCTTTAATTGTCTCATTCATATTTCACCCGATGATTATTTCACTTGGTGTGTTTGCTGTCCTTATTTTTAATGGTATTTCATCAATTGGAAATCCATATTTAATATTTTTTACCTGTTTTATTTTTTCAAACTTGATCCCTATTACGACGGTATTTATTTTAAAAAAATTAGGCAGGATTGATGATTTAGATGCGTCCATTAAAGACCAAAGACAATTTCCCTTGATATTAGGTATTGGATATGCAGGATTAGGATTTTGGGCTCTTATTCTTTTGAATGCAAACCCGTTAACCCAAGGACTCATGTTTTGTTACATGACAAATACAGTTCTTACATTATCAATTAATCGGTTTTGGAAAATTTCGATCCATTCCATGGGAGTCTCCGGACCGGCCGCCGCATTGTGGATCAATGGGAACCACTATCCATTTCTCATGGTATTAGTCATTGTGTTGGTCAGTTATTCCCGCGTCATATTAAAAGCTCATTCACCGACCCAGGTTTTTGCGGGTGCTCTGCTTGGCTTTTTCAGTACGTATTTACAGTTACAATGGTTCTTTCTCTATAAATGATTCAAATATATAAAATAGTAAAATCCATTTTAAACTGTAAAAGTTATTTTATTTTTATCATTCTAATCAGATTGATTTATCCCCAAGTTTTACCATATGGTGAGCCCCAATATTTTACCTTAAATCCAGAAACGATTTCCGAACAGGTCTTTTTTACGAACGGAAAAATAAAATTTTCAAAACAAAAATGGCAGAACAACACTAAAATAATAAATAATAATAATGTTTTGTATTTTATGCATTATTCATTAGAAAAAGAAAGCAGTTTTCATGCTCTTTTAGACGAAAATAATTTCCCTAAAGAGAGTGAATTGTATTTAATTAATCCTCTTGAAAAAAGCTGGGTCGGACCATATCGGAAAGAATATTTATCGACAGGAACTATCTATTTCACCGGCAGGCTAAAATCATCAGAATTTATTTTAGAACTATCCGTACCCCGAAATAAAAAAATTCAACTCCCGGAAATTTCGATCCAAATGATTTCTTACCAACAATCCCAAAAAAAGGATTCAGAGCCATCTCGTGTTTATCCAATAAACACCACAAGAGAAAACCCTATTATTTTACTCACCGGATATTGGCCCCCCACCAATGAAGCAGTCCGACCTTTCAGTCAAAATTCTTTATTAAATCCAAACGGATGGATTGGGGAGAACTGGGAAGGATTAGGCTACGATATCATCTCATTTTTCCCTTCATTTAATCCACCTGACTGCACAGAATGTGGTCAGGGCTATGGAGATTTAGAAGTGGATTATCAGGATACTTCAGAAGACTGGTGGAATATCGTTGCAGAACACAATCCTGTTGCAATTATTACATTTAGCAGGGGGTATATCAACAACAGTTGGGAAATGGAATGGAAATACTATAATTGGCTTGGATGGATAGATGATTTTATGCCACCCTATCAACCCACTCCCGCACCTCCGGATCAGGATTCCCCAATAAATCACATGAGGTTTTCTTCTCTGCCCATGACAGAAATTGTTGATGCCATCAATTCTGCAGATTTAGGGCTATATTCTTATATTGACTACGCTGAAGGAGCCGGTGGATATTTATCAGAGTACAAAGGATTCCATGGTGTCTGGTATAAAGATCTGATGGAGAATGAAGATGAAACACCATGCTATCTTGCTGGACATGTCCATGTTGGCGGATTAGTTGACTGGGACACAGCCCATGAAGCTACTAAGATAACCGTTAGAGAAACGATTCAATATATTCACGAACATATCCTCATTCCCGGTGATGTGAACCGAGACGGAACTATTAATTCATTGGATATCACTATGATTCTTTCCCATCTCAACGGAAGCATTGAACTAACGGACGATCAATTCTTTTTTGCTGATATGGATGAGGATGCTG
>CAZBBE010000037.1:0-12175 GCA_964489755.1 uncultured bacterium
ATGCTGGCTGGATATTCATTGAAACCTTTCGTTAAGACATTTGGATCTGACAAACTGTTATATCTTACAATTTTCTTTATACTTTTATATGTCTTCATGGGGTTGTTAATAAAAAATCATAGGGTACCGAGTGACCATAATAAAACGATAAAATCTCAAAAAGATGAATCAAAAAAGAAAAAAACAAAATTCAAATTCGATCCTTATTTAAAATCTATTGCTGTACTCATTGGACTGGCAGCATTTATCTCTAAGATAATTGATTACCAATTTAAAATGACAGCGGTCCAAACTTTCCCCCTTCAGGATGATTTAGTAAGTTTTTTCGGAACCTATTATATGGCCACCGGGGCTGCCACCATTATTATGCAGTTTTTCATCACAGGAGTTGTTTTAGCCCGTTTTGGAATACTTGCCGGACTATTATTTTTACCTATCTCACTTGCGTTCGGATCATCTGGTTTTCTCATGATTCCAATTCTTGTATCAGTTTTTTTAGCAAAGTTCTCGGACCAGGTATTTAAATTTTCCATCAACAATGCATCACAAGAGATTCTCTGGCTTCCTGTACCCAAAGAAAGGAAGAAACAGGCAAAACCGGTCATTGACAGCGCAATCAGGGCAACTCTGGAGGGAGTGGTGGGAATCATTATTTTTGTATTGGTGCAATTTAAATTTGTCCCAACCGATAAATTAAATCTACTGAGTATTATTGCATTGATAGGAATAATAGCGTGGGTCTGGAATAGTTTCCGGTTGAAGAATGGGTATGTAAAAACACTTATGAATGCTATTGAGAAACGGCAGTTGAATCTTGAAGATGTGGAATTTGATGTAACGGATAGTCATATAGTTCAAACTATAGAAAAAACCCTTACAGACGAAAATGAGTTCAAACAACTATTCGGGATAGATCTCATCAAAACCATGCCCCTTGCTCCCTGGAAAGATACGTTAACAAATTTATTTAAAAACGGGACCCCCAATGTTAAAAGAGCAATTCTTGAAATAGCAAAAGATAAACCGGATATTATAATTAACCAGGATATCATTGAAGCGGCAAAACAAAGTGAGGAAATAAGACCTGAAGCCATAGCAGTTGCAGGTGATAGAAAGCTCACAATAATATCGGATGATTTACAGCAAAATATAACCCAAAATGATTTAATGGTCCGGTCTGCCAGTGCATGTTCACTTATGAAAATGAATGATCATGTTGAAGAAGCAGAGGCAGTAATACAGAAATTATTGAGCAGTTCAGATGTGAATGAAATTAAAATCGCTCTCCAGTTTTTAGATAAACCCATGGGTATTTTGGATGATAAAAAATTAGTTGATTTTCTGCAACATGAATCACCGGATATTCGTGAAGAATCCCTTAAAATTGCTGAAACCAGAAAAAATCCAGATTTACTGGAGTATATAATTGAAAATTTAGAATATCCAAAAACCGCTATCCAGGCACGGCAGGCATTATCTGGTTTTGATGAAGAATTAGTTCTGAACTCGCTTGAGAAATGGTTATATGAAGTAAATAGCAATTTTCCATTACGAAATGGAATTATTAGATGTTTAAAGCACTATGGAGTCTCAAAATCAGCAGAAATTTTACACAAAGGTTTGAGTGAACCTTATTTGAATACTTTATCCGAAGTAACTAATTCGCTCTTATCTGTGGCCAGAAAAGAACCTCCCTCGGATGAATTCATCAAAAAAATTGGAATTGACTTGAATATCATATCCAGAAGAGTCTACCAATTAGAATTATTCTTACACAGCCTTCCTGATGATGAGAATTGCTTTTTAATCAGAGATCACATCGATAGTGACATAAACAAAATTATTCCAATCATGTTAAAACTTGGTGTCCTGCATGATCCAAAAACACCTATTGAAACCTATATCCAATATGTTTCCAGTGAGGACCCGGAACTGATGCCTTATGTGTTGGAATTAGTTGATACAACATTTACTCCGGGAAACCGAAAAATGACCATGCCTCTCATAGATAACGATATGGATACAGTAAAAGCTGGTAAGGAATCATTCAATGACATTTTGGTTGAATTTGATGATTTGATTCTATCCTGGATACACGGTGATCACAAGTGGAAGGAAGCGATTGCCCTGAATTATATTATTAAAAGTAATCGTCAGGAGTTATTAGAAAAAATTGAGTGGGATAAAGTACAGGACACAATATTTATTGATCAGCTATTCAACCGGATTGAGGATGAATCAGGGCAAATTAAACAAATTATTCCTTTGGAAAACTACCAATTAAGCAAGGAGACAGATATGTATTCGATACTTGAAAAAACAATCATATTAAAATCAGTGGATCTATTTAAAAATATTCCCGGTGATGTTCTTACAAGAATTGCTCAAATCTCAGAAGAGATTTATCATACAGATGAATCTCTTATGTTTTCAGAAGGAGACTATGGTGATTCCATGTACATTGTTGTGGACGGTAATGTAAGGATTCATAAGGGAGAGCATCATATAGTAACCTTGGGAAAAAGCACTGTATTAGGGGACATGGCTCTTTTAGACCAGGAACCTCGATCGGCAGATGCAACTGCAGAAGCCGAAACGACCCTATTTAAAATTGCTCAGGATGGATTTTATGAATTAATGGCGGGAAATTCGGAGATCATGCAGCAGATAATCAAAATGCTGTCAGGGAGACTGAGAGATACCAATACAAAATTACAGGAAGCTCTGGCGAAATAATTATTTAAGAAGAAGCATCTTCTTTGTATCAATCACCCTACCGTCAATGCTCATAGTGTAGAAAAAGATTCCGCTTTCCAACTTCGATCCCTTTTCATCTTTTCCATCCCATTTGATACTATGCTTTCCTGGCGCTTGTATTCCTGATGTATATGTTCTGACCCTTTGTCCGTTTACATTTGTAATATCAATAACAACATGACCTTGCTCTGGAATGAAATAAGAGAGTGTAGTAAAAGGATTAAAAGGATTAGGATTGTTTTCATTTAAGAAATAAAAATTGGGGATAGACTGGTCTGACTCTATAGCTAATTGATCAGTAGATACCGTAGAATTTGGCACGATACGGATTGAATAAAGCAGGTCAACTAGATCATATGTAAATGCTGATATAAAGAACAAAACTTCATTTGAAGCTGTTACATCAACAACTTGCTCATCTGCATTCATATGAGTAGTTTGAATTAAATCATTATTGATAATGGTTAAATATAGGTTTCCTTCTTCAGGATAAATAGATAATAATTCAATTGAAATATTCTCCAGGCTTAGGTCACTCACATTGACCTTATAATAATTGGCTCCAAATGTACCTACAAGCTGTTCAGGTAAAAAGATAGGTTCCGTTCCAAGTGAATCTATTTCTAGTTCATAAATAGGTTCCGTTATGGGCCAATTTTCATTGGAAACTTCTTCATAGTGATAGATAGAATCATAAATAGCATTATTAGTTAACAGGGCATTGGCTGTGAGAAAATCATTTGTTATTTTTTCAAATTGATTATCACTGAATACTCCATTAGAAAAATTAGGATTATATTGGTCCATTGTTTCTTTTACAGTGATGATACTGTAATCCGAATCGAAACTGTCATGACCAATGCTGTTTTCCCAAAAGGATCTCATAAATTCAATTCCAAAATGGTTATCCACCATATAACTAATATAAATATATGATCCATACTTTCTTACAGTTTCCCAATTCGGACCCAACCAAGGTGATTCAAAAAATAAAGGTAAATACTGATAACAATCGTTGATATCATCGTAATGGATTTCTTCCATCCATACAGCACTTGATTCTTTAATCCAGGAACGTTCAAATGCATCATATCCGTACTGTATAGCATGATAAAATTCGTGCGCTGACGTAACCTGTATATTCTCAATTTCAGTATTTGAGAATCCATTATAATTATTTCTCATTGCCATATAACTGACTACAGCATTGTTCTCTTCCACATCCGGTGAATTCTCATTATCACCCCGTGTTATTTCGCTAAAATTTTGAGCATAGTTTTCACCCTGGACATATCCGTAAACATCAGCTTCAAGATAAAATATATAAATATCATATTTTCCTGAACCGCCGTTATCTTGATTGTAATACCAGCTATCGCTTGGGGGAGGTGTATAATTTTCACGGTCAAAATCTATAACATAGATATCATCAAAAGATGCTACCATCATCTCAACATAGTCTGGGATATTATTATTGTCATCATCTTCTGGTAAAACTGCGTGACCACCGGTAGTGGTATAGTGAAATCGAAATAGTCCAAAATCAGAATCAATGAACTGTGGATTTTCAAGAATAGGTCTACCTCTGGACACGATTTCACCACTGAAATCAAATCCCAATTCAATCAAATCAGCCTTAATGTTTTCGGGGAGGGAGTGTCCTTCACGGGCAATTATATCTAAAATTTCACTTGGATGAAAATCAATTGCAACACCATCAGATATTGCTGTACTTTTTGAGTGTGATATCCATTTTGAGGCAGCTACTTCTACAGTCACCTGTGCTGAAAATGCCATGCAAGCCATTCCCAACACCAGAAAAAGGTTTTTAGAAAAGTTGTTAGAATAAATTATATTGTTTTGTAATTTTGGGTCATTCATTTATTTTATCATTATTATTTCGTTAATATATTACCTAAAAGGGGCCAAATGCACCGAAATTTAATACTATTTTTTTCAATTATCATATGTTTCGTTACCTCATGTGAGGAAGGATTCGATTTAAACTCAGGAATAACCCTTTCTGAGAAAAACGAACTGTATACATTGGAGCTGAATGTTTCAAACAATGTCACAAACGATTTATCCCCCGTCCATTTTAGTGCGAATGTAATAAGGCACTTAAATTACCAAATCCGTTCGGACTCACGACTTATAGGATACTGGTCAATATATGCATTAACTATTGATGATGTTAGCGAAAACATTGCACAGTTTCCAACAGACTATAATATTTATCCGGACCAAACATTTGATAAAATTGATGAGAATACAATAACAGGTGAAAGACTTTACAGCAGTGGTGGTTGGACAGCAGATATGACTGCAGGAACAGTAACAACATCACTACAGGGAGTGACAACAATCATAAATATTTCATTTGACCATGATGGGCCAATTATCCCGCTGGATGGATACATGGTTTGGAATTTTGTAAAGGATGGAGTGGAATATGAACAAATCTTACAAAAAACTGAATATACAGATCCTGCTCAATTTACAGAGCCTGAATCGTATTTATCCATAACATCAGCTGGAGGAACACTCGAAGGCCTGACAGTTCCTTCGGAATTTGATATTATTATCCAGTTGCCAAATGAGGTTAATACAAGCTATGAAGTGTCAGGAAGTTTTGTTCCTGCTCTGGGTTTTTATGAGGGGAATATTTTAGCAACGTTAGATAGTGAAAGTTACTCGATAATAAATGTAAATATTCCTATTTCCATTGAAATAATTTATTAATTAATAAATCCCCAGATGAACATGAAATATATCCGTACAACACGAAAACTTATTAACAATCTTATTTTACTTATTTGTATTTCAGGTTTTGGACAAGCTGAATTGATCAATGTTGAATTTAAAACAATTCAGTTGAGTTACATCCAGACTGACCGGGCTGCAGGTATACTTAAAGCTTTAGGATATGCAGTGATTGATTTTTCTGCAGAAGTCGGCCCAAATTCTACCGATAAGATATTTGCACCAAATTCTTTTGGTGATATACTTATTAATGGGCAAATATCTCCAGATAATTTAGATTATCTTCCGCTTGTTATTATTCTCCCGGAAACGGGAAATATTACATTGCTCGAATTGGAGGGTGAACTATCTGCAACCGGGACAAGTATGGATGTTAATATGGGCGGTTCATCTCTGGTTCATACCACATCTTCAGAACCATTGCAAAGAATGATGATCGCTTATGATCCGGAAGACTACTACAATCTCAGTAAATTAATTGATCTTTTGAAGAATGAAATAGATGTACCGGCCATACAGGTAATGATTGAGGCCTTGGTCATAGAGATTAATTCAGGGATAACAGACCAGCTTGGTATTCGTTATGAGACAAGCGGAAATATGTATGAATCCAATTTTGCTCTTGAAAATGATAATACAGGTTTACTTGAACCCTTTACTTTTGTATTAGATAAGAGTCTTTTGGGAGATGCACACCAATTAAAAGCAGAGTTAGCCTCACTTATAAGTGATGAATCGACTAATATACTTTCGCGTCCATCAGTACTTGTTCTTGATGGTAGACAGGCACGTATTGTTGTCGGACAACAGATTCCCACACTTCAGACTACAGCCTCATCTGAATTTGCCACAACCTCAACTGAATATATACCGGTGGGTATTGTATTGAATATACGACCGCGTGTTAGTGCTAATAGGGATGAGATTACTATGCAGGTAGAAACTATCATAAGTGAGACCGAAGAGTCGTTTCTTGGAAATTCATCTTCAAGCGCACTAACTGTAGCACCAACCATTAACAGTAGAAAAGTTCAAACTTTTGTCCAGGTGAGCAATAATACACCCTTCATAATTGGTGGCCTTATTTCTAATAAAGACACCTATCAAGAGGGTAGGATACCTGTATTGAGTTCCATTCCTTTGATTGGTAATCTTTTCAAATATAGGATCAAGCAAGATGTCACCAAGGAAGTTATCATAGTAATAACACCACACATAATTGATGTAGCTGACAAGGATTTTACTCGAGTAATTCCAAAAGATCGTGAGATCTTTCAATCGCTCGGAAACATGCTGTTTCAAAACAGTTATCGTATCCAGAATCCTGATGTTTTTGACCTTGGATTTGTTTTGAATACACCTATTTATCAAGAAGTATTGTCGGGCATAAGTAAAGTTCAAAAATCCGATCCTGGTGCAAGCATGCGTGATGATTTTAACGATATAATATCAGGTTCTATTCCAGGTGAAGAAATCCTCATAAGGCGGATGCTGTATAACCTTGTAGAAAGGGTAGAATACTATAAATATATTGACCCGTCCAAGGTAATTTATTTTGCTTCAGCCAACGACGATCCTGGTAGTGTTTATGTCGAAGGATTTGAAACTACCTATGAAGATTTCCTGGATTCGAAGGACAATACCGCTTTAGTGTTTACGTTTAAAAATGATGATGAAATAGTAGATGAGGAACACCTACGTCGTCCTGTAGCTATCATTTCCAGAGAAAATTTAGATAAAAGACCGTATAAAGTTCATTTGAAAGATTTAAATAATTCCATCGATGGATACAGTGTAATGCTTAATAAGACAAAACATGAACGCAGACTTTACGAGATTTTTGTATTACGCAGAGTTCTGGAGATGAACCCAAATATTGTGCATAATATTAGTCATTTTGATGCAGGTTTGGAAATAGTGTTTCCATCTCCAGAGGTACTCAAAATAGATACTCATGTATTTGACAACGAAATAGCACAATATTTTTACGAGGTGAACGATTATAATAATGCATTTGACAGAGAATTTTTAAAAGGTATTCGTCACCTACAGGAAGAAATTTCTGCTTTTGAATAAAAAACTTTGCAATAATTCTCAAAATTATTATCTATTACTACAAAAGACCAATTTAATTAACAAATAAAAAGGAAAATAAAATGAAGTTAGTAACACGTGTTTTAATTATGGCGATCGCTTTTTTTGTGTCCGCGTCTGTAATAGATGCACAGGATAAAGGAAAAGGATCTATTGGTGGGAAAGATAAACCCAAAGCTAAACAAGAAACTAAAAGTAAACTAAAGTCAAGCACCGTAAAAGCTAAAACTGTAAAAGGTAAAACTGGAAAAGGTAAAAAAGGCAATTACCAGAGTGGCGTAGTAATAAATCCAAAAGAAGTAAAATACAAAAATGGTGAAGCTTTTGATACAGATGCAGAACTCAAAACATGTCTTGATAATCAAAAAAGTAAAGCCAGTTGGTATCAAAAGAAATATGGATTTGGTAAATCTTATGATAAATGGCAAAAAGGACAGTCATTAACATCATTAGATAAAAAGAGGATTCTAAAAGAAGCATCCAAATGTAAAAAATCAGGTGCTAAAAAAACGGATATTCCGGAACCTTCAAAACCCAAAAAAGGACAACCTAGTAAAGGTAAAACAGGAAAAGGAGCCTCAAAGGGCAAGGTTGGTTAAAACTTAATAACATTTTAACAGTAAAAAAGGGCAAATTTTGCCCTTTTTTATTTATATGAACTAAATTAGTTATTAATTTATACCAGTTTTGAAAAGACCAATGGTTTGTGAGAATTTTCACTAATATTCTTTTCCTTCTTCTTGTATTTTCGTTTGGATTGTCCAAGGAAAATTATCCTGATGTTTGGGATAATCTGATGAATTTTACACAGTGGGAACGAGTAAAAGTGACAGAAAAATATCACTTGTCCAAATTCGAGTTGGAAGGATTTTCAGTTCCCGCTTTTAAAATCGAAATGGATTTAAAAGCTCATCCACAATCTATTTTAGACGTAGCCTGGAATGTATCTGAATACCCTGAGTCACTTCCCAGTGCATATATTACCCAGGCAGGTATATTCCAAAAGCAGGATTCAATTCAGATAGCCTGGCAGATCATTGACATTCCCTTTATGGTTCCCCGTCTTTATCAATTTCAACATATACGGAAAAGAAACAGAATAGATTGGTACAATACAGTTTTTAACCAATCAATTGAGGATAACGTTATCACAGCTTTCACCAATGTAGGGAGCTGGAGGATTTCAAAAAAAGGAGAAAAAAATATACTCACGTATATTGTACTCACAGACCCTGGTGGTATTGTTCCGGTATGGATCGTAGAACAGGCTCAAATGAAATATTTACCCCAAATGCTCATAGAAGCTGAAGATTCTGCCTTAAAATTGAAGAAAGAATAATGTTATTTAGAAATCGCTGGTTCAACATCCCATATAGATTTACAATACTATTTTCACTATATATGAATAATTCAAGCTTAAAAAGAGTTGCTCTTCTAATTTAGAGTGTACTTAGTTTTGCGACAAAATAATGACGAAAAATAATCTCTTAATACTAACTGCATTAAAAGCAGAAGCAACACCATTTATTCAACACTATAGACTTCGAAAAAAGAAACTTATTGATGATAAATTCATCTACCATAGGGAAACCATCACCCTCTTAATTACAGGAATTGGCAAAACAAATGTTCAAAGAACAATACGAAATTATTGTAATCAGTACAAGATAAAACAGCATGTATTTGTTGTGAATATCGGGTCAGCAGGAGGTAATCCGGATTTATATAAAATAGGAGATTTATTTTTTATTAATAAAATAACAGACGAAATGGACATAGCAACATATTACCCTAATATCTTATTCAAACATGGTATGAATGAATCTTCATTAACTACAGTAAAATATCCTGTTGTTGATGGACATGGAACATATGATGGACTTGTTGATATGGAAGCATCAGAAATTTGGAATATATTCCGGACAATGATTCCTAATCACAGATTGATATTTCTTAAGGTCACCTCTGATTATATGGATAATAAATATCTCAATTTCAAAACTTTTGAAAAATTGGCTACCGATATTTTAACAAATCAACTAACTCCTATCACAAATTTCCTATACATTTTGCAGGAAATTAAATTAAATGATAACACCACTGTTGGCGAAAATGAAAAATAGAAAGACTTCCAAGTATCCACTGATTTTGGATGGAGCAATGGGTACGGAATTGCTTAGAATGGGTGTTGAGCTGCCCCTTCCTCTGTGGTCTGCCGGTGCCAATGAAATATGTTCAGATAATGTCTTCAAAATCCACCAAGAATATGTAAAAGCTGGAGCAGACGTCTTGACGACTAATTCATTTAGAACGACACCCTATGCATATCAGAAAGCAGGATATTCAAAAAATGATGCGTTTTCAAAATCTGAAAAGAGTTTGAAAAAAGCAGTATTATCAGCAAAAAAAGCGGTTACCAGTACCCAATTAATTGCAGGCAGCATCGCTCCAATTGAGGATTGTTATTCTCCAGAGATGTACCCGGGAGATACTCAATTAAAAAAATCAATGGACTCAGTATTAAAATGGTTTCATGAAGCAGAGGTTGATATAATTCTTTTTGAAACTATGGGTAATGTACGTGAAATATCAAGTGTTGTATTGTCTGTGAAAAATTGTGAATTACCCATTTGGGTTAGCCTCATTCTGGAAGATAAAAATCATCTTTTAGATGGAACCCCATTAGATAAAATATTAGGTATCCTTTCTGATAGTAAAATAGCAGTTTTGCTGTTAAATTGTAACACCATTCAACTAACATGGAAAGCAATACCTATCTTAAAAAGATATTGGAATAGATCATGGGGAGTATATCCAAACCTGGGAAGTAAAAATCCTGAAATTGATGGAAAAATAAAACGAATCATTTCGGATGCAACATGGAAGTGTCAGGTAAGGAAAATCCTGAGTGAGAAACCGGCTGTATTTGGTGCATGCTGTGGTTCAACCCCTGAACATATAAGAATCATTAAAGAAATTATTCAAGCCTGTTCAGTTGAGTAAATTCATTCGATCAATTCTATTTTATATAATAATCATTGCTCAGGGATTTGGACAATTAAATACTGAATGGTGGAAATATGAGAGTGACCACTTTTCAGTTTATTTTCCCGGGGGGCTTGATTGGGAGGCACACCATTTAATAACCAACCTGGAGATTTATCAAAGCGCGATAGTTGAGTCCCAGGAAAATAATCCAAAAAAAACGACATATATTCTGGAGGAGGGTGGGCTTTCGTCTAGCGCATGGTTTAATCCAGCAGAATCCGTTATCCATCAATATGTATCGCAATCATCATCAGATTTTCTTGGTAGTTTTACAACAAATCAATTAAGGTCAACAGGGCTGCATGAACTTACCCATGCATCCCACATAAACAGTTCCGATGGAATCGCCAAAATGGCAGTTTCAATTTTCGGACCATTTCTCCAGCCAAATAGTTTTTTGCCGGATTGGATCGTGGAGGGGATTGCTGTATCAACCGAATCAAACATATTTGACAAGGAAGGTATGCTAAACAGCGGATGGAGTGAAGCTATGGTCGCTACACAGGCAAAAAATGATATTTTACCAACTATAAATGAGTTAACTCATTCCCCGAACTCCTATTTTTCTCACAACGACGAATACTATATCGGAGGGTCCTTTATTCATTATTTAACGGATACTTTCGGTGAGAATACAAAAAGGGAATTAATTACTGAGATTGGTAAATATTGGTGGGCACCCATTCTTGGTACTACGTTGCCGGGCTTCGTAGTTGACCGGTCCATGAAAAAGATCTATGGCGCAGATTCAGATGAACTGTATGATACATGGACAAATCAAATGAAGGAAAAATACAGTGAGTGGAAATGGGAAGGAGAAAGGATAACATTTGATGGTTGGTATAAAAAATATGTAACTGTATGGGAAAACAATATTTATTACATGAAAATGGTTTACTCTGAAAATGATGTACCATTTTTCCGATTGGTTATATTTGACCCTTTAATAAAAAAGGAACGGACGATCTGTGAACTAAAACAGTGGATAAATTCTCCGATACGTATTGTTAATGAGAAAATTTATTTCAGCACGTCAGAATCGGTGAAAGGATACGCAAATACTACAAACAACAGTTTTGGCACGAAGTCTGTCCTAAATAAACTTGATATTCAAACAGGTAAAGATGACGAGGTATTAACCGATAATTTTCGTTCTTTCTGTATCCGCCATGATGATGAAATAATATATTCCAAGGATATAAGAAACGGTTTTGGTTCGCAACTCTGGAGTTTTAAAAACAATAAATCTCAATATTTAGGAGAAATACCTGTTCAAATCAGTGAACTTATTGTTGTTGGAGAACGAATTTTTTTATCCGGAAAATATTTAAACAGTTACTTTAATATTTACGAGTTAAATATTAATAATATAACTGTTACAGAGATTACAAATAATAATTGGACTGAAACTGAATTTAGTGCACATAATGAAATATTAATTTATACTGCTAATTACGATAAAACAGTAGCCCTGTACGGATATGATATAATTGAAGGAAAATATTATCAGTTA
>CAZBBE010000038.1:0-11839 GCA_964489755.1 uncultured bacterium
AAATTGGGAAACATTTTGCAATGGAAGTTACAGTTTTGGAGACAGAATCTTTAATTGCTGGAAAGAGGGAGGTCACGGTACCGTCAATATGGAAAAAGCTGTGGCTCAATCCTGTAATATTTATTTTTATCAAGCGATCCAGTCGATTCCATTGGAAAAATGGGCATCCACCTGCAGAAATTTTGGCTTTGGAAAAGTAACCCGGATTGATTTACCAGAAGAAAAGAGCGGGTTAATCCCAGACAGGGATTACATGAACAAGAGACATGGAAAATGGGGATGGTCAAAGGGAGCAATGCTGAATCTTGCACTTGGTCAGGGGGAGATCTTGGTTACACCTCTTCAATTATTGCAATTTGCAAATTTAACTGCTACTCACGGTCACACCAACAGGCTGCATTTCCGTCTTGGGAAAAAGAAAAAATTAGACATTCCTGATAATTATTCGGAAAATACCTGGAGATTGGTGGAAAGGTTTTTACTGGCTGCCGTAGCGCAAGCAGGTGGAACGGGAAAGTTAGCAAATCCCCATATAAAAGGGTTGAAAGTGTATGGCAAGACTGGTACTGCACAAAATCCCCATGGTGAACCCCATGCATGGTTTTTCGGATTTAGCAAATATATGGAAGAAGTCATATCAATCGTTGTACTTATTGAAAACGGAGGTCATGGTAGTGAAGTCTCCGCACCCATTGCCCGTTTAGCATTTGAAATATATTTTTCAAAAAATAATAATGATCAATTTACCTATGGGAATAATTGAGAAGTTTCGAGAGGCAAATCATGTTATCATCGGTGTAACATTTTTGTTATTCATCATTGGTCTAGTTGGTTTATCAAGCATTGCAATTCATCAGGATAGCACCATTCAATCCAGTTCATTTTTGAAACAAACATTATTTGCAATTCCGGGAATCATACTGTTTCTCATCACATTTTCTTTGCCAAAATCATTTTATCATAAGGTTTCATATTGGGTGTATGGTTTCATCCTTTTGGCAGTATTATTTCCCTTTATTGGTCACAAAATCGCCGGAACCTATCGATGGATTGACGTTGGTCCTATCGGCATCCAGCCCTCTGAGTTTGCAAAGTGGATTGTTGTCATAGTATTGGCACGATATTTATCCGATTATAATTTGGATTTAAATCTGTTCCGTACCTTACTCATTCCAATATTTGTAGTGATTATTCCTACGGCAATCATATTAAAACAACCGGACTTAGGGTCAGCAATCATTATTTTATCTACTCTGATTCCCATGATTTATTGGGCACGGGTCAATCCATATTTTATTTTTCTTTTAATGGCTCCATTAATCAGCATCCTGACAGCTTTTCATACTGTGCCTTTTACAATTTGGGGAATTGCAATGATCGGAATATTGTATGTTGCACGTCCTAATCTAATCCATGGCGTCATCACATACTTTTCTTTTTTATTGCTTGGCTTGTTATCTCCATGGATATGGAGTTTATTAACACCGTATCAACAGAATAGGATATTGACGCTCCTGAATCCTGAATTGGACCCGCTGGGTTCTGCCTATCAGGTGATCCAGAGTCAAACTGCTATTGGGTCCGGCGGTTTATTTGGAAAAGGTTGGGGAAATGGAACCCAGACTCACCTGAAATTTTTACCTGTCCAGGAAACAGATTTTATGATCTCGGTTTTAGGTGAGGAATTGGGATTTGGATTTATATTTGTGTTATTATGTTTATTTGCTCTGTTAGTTTTTCAAATTGTTAAATTAGCCTTTGAATCTAATGATAGATTTTCAAGTCTCATTTTGATAGGCATAGGAACCATTTTCCTTTCCCATATTTTTGTTAATACAGCCATGGCAGTGGGTCTGATTCCTGTGAAAGGTTTACCGCTTCCATTTATTTCCGCCGGTGGTTCGTTTTTGTTATCCTGTTTTATAATGATTGGATTAGCTCTGAATATGGGAATCAAAACGTTTGAATGAGACTTTATTCATTTGAACATATTTTTTTTAGAGATTAAATTCCCTATTACTATTCGCCCACTATTTTATATTTTGAAACACTCTTTCTTATTTGTATTTAGTTACATTATTTTTTCTTTGTGCTCTGTTCAGGCCTATGCTCAGGTCAATGTGGAAAAGGAGTTGAAACGCTTGAACGCTAAAATTGATCGTGCGAATGTACGACTTGATTCTTTGGAAACAAAAAATAGCGAATTGATCCCAGAGTTGAAAACGGTAATCAAAAATAATACACAATCACAGGAACAATTGGATGCTTTGAATGATAATATAGTTATCCTGTTACAAAAACTGGATGATAAAATTACTATTTTAGAAAATAAAACTACTTACCTTGAAAATAAACTTTTGACCCTAACAAATAGCTACAGAGAAATGTCAAACTTGGGGTATAAGGCTGAAGTCAGTGATGTTGTAAAAAAACTGACTCCAGAATCTTATAGCGAAAAATACAATGAAAGTCACCGCTATTACCAAAATGGAGATTTTGATTTTGCCATAGTTGGTTTTAAGATGTTGATTAGAGATGACCCACAGAATCCATTGGCAGATAACAGCCAATATTGGATCGGAGAATGCTATTATTCAAAAATGGAATTTATACGTGCCATATCTGAGTTTGTAAATGTCATCAATTTTCCAGGAACAGATAAAGATGATGATGCCCAATTAAAAATTGGGATGTCTCATTTGGCGATGAATAATAAAGCAAATGCAAAAGAACAATTTAATAAATTTTTGGATGAGTTTCCGGATAGTGAATATGCAATTATTGCACGTGAACATTTAAAGCAAATATCATTAGAATAATTATGAAACTCTTTTTCTTAACATCGGAAATAACACCATTTACTCTGCCTTCAATATTAGGAAATTATTCGGCAAAAGTGTCCTTGTTGCTTCAGGGGAAATCCCATGATTTGAGGACAATGATTCCCAAGTATGGTTATATAAGCGAAAGAAAATATATTTTAAGAGAAGTAATCAGATTAAGAGAGATTCCATTTGAATTTGATGGTGTAGAACAAAAAACATCAGCCAAAAGTGCATTCATACCTAAAACACGGGTTCAAGTATATTTTTTGGAACATATAGAATGGTTTAAACCCATTTCTAATTTATTATACAAAGCAAAAAATGGCCGCATTTTGTTTGACAATGATATGAGGTTTGCCTATTTCGCTTGTGCGGGGCTTGCAATTATCCCCCATTTATTTTGGAAACCGGATATGTATTTGTGTCATGGATGGCAGTCGAGCCTTGTCCCACTTTTATACCATCAGAAATATAAAGATAAGGTTTCAAAAAATATTGATTACAAAAATATAAAAACTACATATATAGTCCATTCCATGGATGAATTTTGCCAATTTAAACGAGAATCATTTGAAGCTGCAGGGCTTAAACTTCCTGATTACTTGGATAGTGATGTTGTAAATACTCATGAGACTGCTGTTCATTATGCTGATAAAGTTATTATATTCAATTATCCTAACTCTTCCCTGGTGGATGATTTTATGAAACTAAAAGCTGTTAAAAAGCATATTGAAAAAGTATCGATAATTGATTGGAATGATGAAGCATCTCCTGATTATTTCACCATAGCAAATAAACTTGATGAAGTTTTGACCTCTTAACACATTGAAGTTGCACCCAATAAATCATGAGAAAAATTTTGTTTCGTTATATTTTCACAGGGACACTTCCCTTTTTTCTTATCTTTACTTGTTCAGATAGAAAACATACCATAACACACCCAAAATTCGAGGGAAATTTTGAATTCCAATCACTCACGGTTGATGATATCGTTTCAGGAATTTCTTTTATAACTTCTCCAAAATTAGGCGACCACGCTTATTTATATTCCGGTTCTAAAAATAATTATCATTGTGAATTTACATTGATTGATTTCACCTCTTATTATGCACTTAATGCCTATCCTGAATTTTTTGCTAATTCTGATACGGTAGACAGTATGATGTTGAGAATATATCTTCCTGACACAGCTATCGTTTCCATTCCCGAAATTTCCCTCGACTATTTACATAATGAAATTGATTCAATTTTTCATGAAGATGAAACTCTTTATCCTGAATTTAACCCTAATGGGTTTTCCGATATAATTAGTTTGGGTGTTTTTCAATTGAGTGGGGAAGATACAAATTCCGCGGTGAGGTCAATTGAATTGATAATAACAGATACAGCTAATATCAGTGAGTTATTGTTTTATTCAGAAGACACATCCAAATGTTTTTTATTATCTCAAACAGAAACATCTGATTTTATCAAATTGTACAGCAGCGAATCCTTTTATAAACCGGAGTTTCATGCTTATTATACTGTTATTGATAGTACAGATTCTAGTTATGTATCGTCATTTACTTTACCGATATTACAGGATGTTACACTGATTGACCCACCTGAATTTTTAAATTTACCTCAAGATTCTCTTTATATAGGAGGTAGCATTTTTCAATCAATTCTGGAATTTGACTTGGAAACTTTTTCAGGTTTACCTGAACAATTTGTTTTAAAAGAAGACTCCTATCTTTATTTAGATACTCCATTTGATGGCGAAGCAGTAACTATTAATGTATTAGCTTATTCGTTGTCGGACAGTATTGTTGAGAGCGTACATTTTTTTCCAGTTGATGAGGAATATCCTGTGGATAAATCAATATATATGCCCACCTGGATTGAAAATGGAAATTTAAAAATAAGGATACAGTCTTATCTTCAGTATGCTCTCACGCAGGAAATAGAACATTTTGGTATCAATCTTCAGGGGAGTATCCATAATGACCCATTCTCAATTGTATCAATAGTAAAACCTGATTCCAGTTTTTCAACAATTTCAATTGAATATATCTCCAATCAATAAAATAATATTTATTTTAATTACTTTGGTAGGAATTATATATCCTCAAAGTATAATAAATAGCTATGGAATCGGAAATCCGGGATTATATAGGGATGTTGCCTCAACGGGTCTTTCCTCTTCAGGTTTAGTCCCGGGATATGGAAAGAATCTATCTTTAATGAACCCATCAACATGGTCAACATCTAAATATTCCATTTTCTCAAGTACGTTCAAGGGAGTTAACCGATTATTTAATCAGGAAAATATCCAAAATCAGTATTCAAATATTGACTGGTTGATTTTTATTGTTCCCATAAAACAAAAATATGCATTTGGAATCGGGTTATATCCCTATGTTGATCAAAATGTACAATTCGGCAGGAGAGACCTAGTGACTCCTGATAATGAGGAGTCCTCATTAATAAATCAGATAGTAGATTATTCTGGAGGATTATCATCCCTACGATTTGCATTTGGTTTCCCGTTAGGTAAATTTGGTCTGGGAGGGTTGGGATTTGACATGGTGTTTGGTTCTACCAGGGTACACAAATCAACTGAAATTAATGATGAGGTGTATATTTTTGATCAACGAAAATTATTCAATGGGATTATTTCACAATTGTATTTTACCACAAATCCATTCTTAATTGATTCAAAAGAGATAATATTATATTTGAATTTAGATTTTACCATTAGAAGTTTCTATGCGGAATTACAATCCTTCCAACCATTTATTGATGTGAATCAAAATGGATTTCATGATGTATCTTTAATTGATTTTCCGGGGATAGATAATTCCCCTGATCCTATCCTGACAAAATTCCGGTATTTTTATAATCCAATGGAATTAAATTTTGGAGTAAACGTAAAATATGCATCGGATATTTCATTGCTGTACGAAGGCGGATTGTGGAAAAATAACAGTGATATTACCGGTGAATTATTTGAATTTAACGATGGGTTATCGGAAAAAATGTATCTCTCTCAGGGATTGATTAAATATGCGAATGAATTTCCGCAAAATATTTTTCACAAATTTCATTGGAGGACAGGATATTCTATATCACAAATGAATTTCCAAAATAGTCCTAATAAGGTTGACAAGTATGACCTATCAATTGGATTGGGATTACCATTTGGTAAATTTGGGAATCAAATTGATTTTGCGTACACTTTCTCAAAAATAAAAAGTGGAAATTTGATTAATGAAACTGTAAAAACAATTAAGATAGGATTAACGATAGGAGATATTTGGTTTGTTAAAAGGAGAAATAGGTAAATGAGGAATATTAGAAAAATTCGGTTGTATTTATGGATTATCTTATCCATGTTTTTTATCACAATGTGTGTTCCACCTTCATCTGGACCAGAAGATAATACTGCAGTGGAACAGGCAAAACTGGATTCATTGCGCCGACTGAAATGCCCAAGATTTATGAGCAGTGCTGCAGAATATTATCGTAATCGAAATTGGAGAGAAACTGTGGAAATGTATTCTCAAATCATTGAATTGGGATGTGACGAATATGATCCTGTTTTGGCGCCACCGGAACAAATCTATCAGTACTATGCGATTGGTCACGAGTATTTGGGAGAGTTTAATGAATCTGAAAAAGTTATATTAAAGGGTCTTCAGAAATTGCCCAAAAATGTAAATCTCAGAACGCGATTAGCTTATTCATATAAAAAACAAAATAAAATGGATATGTATATCAATGAGATGGAACGCCTCATTGATTTGTCAGGAAATGACATAAATCTTATGACGGACTTATCCAATACCTATGGAGATTTAGAACGTTATGATGATCAGATTTATATTTTAAAACAACTTTTGAAAAAGGATCCTAATAATGAGATTGCACAGGGTGATTTGGCACTTGCACTAGAAAAAAGCGGTGAAGATCCTCTTGAATTTATTAAGGAACGATTTGAGAATAATTCGGATAATGTGTCTTATGGACTCGATTACGCAGATCGCCTCATAAAAAACAATCGTAATGCGGAAGCAATTAATGTATTTAAAAAAGTGATTCGGGTAGATGGATCTAATAAAATTGCTTATCGAAGAATTGGAGAAATATATTTTGAGATGGATGATCTCGAATCAGCATCGGAGGCATACGAAGAATTATATATGTTGGATCCCCGTGATGTTAAAACTGCTATTAAAATTTCTGATATTAATATTGAATTGGATCAATTTAATGAAGCTATAAAGTGGGCAAAAAAAGCGGATAAGGTATCTCGGTCGTCAGGTGAGGCAATAAGTCAAATAGGTAAAGTTTATTATAAGGGATTTCAATCTTGCAGGAGTGAAATAATTAGCCTGGATGACAGGATTGTCGCTTCTTTGGCATTTGAGGAATTTGATAAAGCAGAAAAAAAAGGATATAGAAGAAATTCAGGTTCCATGCAGTGGTTAAAAGAGAATGAAGTATTATTTGGGAAAGCAAATTGGTTTATGTTAAATCCTGAATCGAAAAGTAAAGGGTTTATAAAACCCTCCTCGTCCTGTTATAATTGGATCGATGATAAACTGATCAAACAACCGGGTTGGTAGATTGACGACTCTCCGTGAATCGGACGAAAATGTTTTTCATATTCTTCATCGGGAATATATAAGAGAAAGGGATACCCTTGAACTAATCGCATCTGAGAATTTTGTTAGTCCAGCAGTTTTGGAAGCTGCCGGGGGCATCATGACAAATAAATATGCCGAGGGATATCCTGGAAAGAGGTACTACGGTGGCTGTGAACATGTGGATGAAGCGGAAAATTTAGCCCGAGAACGGGCAAAACAACTGTTTGATGCAGAATATATCAATGTTCAACCTCATTCAGGTTCACAGGCAAATATGGCTGTATTAATGACTTTTCTGAACATAGGAGATACGGTTCTCGGTTTGGATTTATCTCATGGAGGTCATTTAACTCATGGGAGTCCCGTAAATTTTTCAGGTCAATTATATAATTTTATTTCTTATCATGTTCAAGCTGAAACAGGAAGAGTGGATTTTAAACAGGTCTTGGAATTGGCGAAAGCACATAAACCAAAAATGATTATTTGTGGCGGAAGCGCATACCCACGCTATATTGAATTTGATATGTTTAGAGAAATCGCAGATAAAACTGGAGCATTTCTCATGGCAGATATTGCACACCCTGCTGGATTAATAGCATCCGGTCTGCACCCTTCTCCTATGCCTTTTTGCGATGTGGTAACAACCACAACACATAAAACACTACGAGGACCAAGAGGAGGGATGATTATGATGGGGAAAGACCGGGAGAATCCCTGGCGTAAAATTGCTCCGAAATCCGGAAGAGTAAAAAATATTTCTGAACTTATTGATTCAATGGTTATGCCGGGAATTCAGGGTGGTCCATTAATGCATATCATTAGCGCAAAAGCTGTAGCATTTGGAGAAGCTCTGCATCCAAGTTTTAAACACTATTCCGGTCAAATAATACAAAATGCAAAATGCCTTGCTGAAGAAATGATGAAGAGAAATTATGATGTTATTTCTGGTGGTACGGATACACACCTTGTATTAATTGATTTAACTAAAAAAGACGTTTCCGGGAAAAAAGCAGAACGATCGCTGGAAGAAGCGGGAATTACTGTAAATAAAAATATGGTTCCTTTTGACAAAAGAAGCCCAATGGTCACTAGCGGTATTCGTATCGGAACATCTGCAATTACAACAAGAGGAATGCAAACAGAGCAAATAATAATAATCACAGAAATGATTGATTTGATTGTAAAAAATCATGATGATAAAAAAAAGATTAAAAGTGTAAGAGAACAGGTAAGGGAGTTGTCAAATGATTTCCCATTATACCAGGAAATATTCACTTCCTAATAAATTACAACTGAAATCCTCCTTGAGGTCCATTTCTTATTTTTTTCTATATAGTATAATTTTATTTATATTAAACGGGTGTACACCTGTTTATCTTCTTTCTCATTATCCACAGATAAGTGAAAAAGTATTTGAATTAAAAGTAAATCGGGCATTACGAAATGCTGAGAAAAATCCTTTTAATTCAACAATACTTCTTGAAGCACAAAAACGATTGACCCAATATGGTTATACTTTTTTATTAGAAATAGGAGACCGAAAAATTTATGAGGATTATGCAGTATCCAAACAGATTTATTCAGAAGCAAAACAATCCTTTTCTAAGGCATTTGTCATAGGAAAGAATGCGCTAAGAATTAACTATCCCGAGGTTGACCAATGGTTATCAAACCCTGAAAAAATAAAAATCAATTTTAAGATACAGCATATTTCCAATTTATATTGGACAGCAGCTTCTATTGGTGGACTAATCAAATCAGGTAAGGGGTCTCCTGAAACGGTCGTCTTATTACCTCAGGTTGGCTTGCTCTTAAATACAGCATTGGAACTTGATCCATCCTGGGGAAATGGAAGTGTTTATACTGCGTTAATCTCTTACACAATGGCTGAGTTTCAAGTTTCAAAAGCAAAGAAAGAAACAGTCAAATTCTATTTTGAGGAAGCAGTTCGATTATCCAATGGAAAAGATGCAGGTACATTCGTGGCCTATGCTGAGTCTGTGTCCATTAAAAATCAGGATAAGAATGAATTTATCCAATTGCTGAATAAAGCTGTAGCAATTACCTCTACAGATGATGAGGAAATAAATCTTCAAAATATTATCGCCCGAAATCGTGCAAAATGGTTATTATTAAGAACAGATGAATTATTTTATTAAGACTATTTGTAAAACATGAGAAGAATTGTTATACTGATTATTTTCTTTGGATTTATTTTGCCATTATCTGCAAAGAATACTGTAATCAAATTAGCAACCTTAGCTCCGGATGGATCAGAATGGTACTATATGTTAGTTGATTTAGGACAGCAATGGGAAAATGCGACCGATGGAAGAGTAAAACTAAGGATTTATCCCGGCGGTGTAATCGGGGATGAAAGGGATATGATCAGAAAAATGAGAATTGGGCAGATCCATGGTGCCGCCATTACTGCAGAAGGATTGTCTGAACTCAATCCTGATTTTTACATATTTTTTGTACCTCTTCTTTTTGAAAACTATGATGAAGTAGATTACATTCGTTCGGAATTAAGAGATGGACTTATCAATGGAATTAGAGGAAGTGGGTTTGAGTTATTAATGTTTAATGATGTTGGATGGGTATATTGGTTTACAACTTTATCAATGACCCATCCTGAACAATTGAAAAATCACAAGATTTTTAATTGGGCAGGAGATTATAAATTTTCTGAAATATGGAAAAAAGCCGGATATCAAGCTGTACCTCTTGCTTCCATTGATATACTACCAGGATTGCAAACTGGATTGATAGATGCTGTATCAACTAATCCTCAATTTGCTTTAGTCCAACAGATGTTTGGCATTTCAAAAAATATGTTAGATTTGAAATGGGGTCTATTGACGGGTGGTGTCATTCTTGATTCTAAGATTTTTAATAAAATGAGCAGTAATGATAGAGAATCCATTATAAATATTTCTAGGGAATTCGAAAAGAAATATCAAACTACAATGCGTTATAATGATGGTAAAGCTATAGAAGTGATGAAAGAATTAGGATTAACAGTTAATACTCTTACTAGTGAAGAGGAAACTTACTGGCGATCTTATGTTGAAAATTGGTATCCTGATATTCAAAATATTTTTAAGAATCAAGATTTATTTGACAAAATAGTTGAAATAAAAGAGTCCTATAAAAAGAAAATTGCTGACACCAATGACTCAGAGTAGTCCCACTGTCAATCATGAAAAGCATTTAAATGAGAGACTGAAATGGGGGGAAGATGTCCTGGCAATTTCTGTGTTTTTTGCCATTACTTTTCTTCCTTTTTATGATATTATTGCACGAGTATTTAAACTAAACAGTATTCCTGCTTCTCAAATAATTATTCAACACCTGACACTTTGGACTGGATTTCTTGGGGCAATACTTGCAACCCGTCAAAATAAGCTATTAGCTCTCACCCGAAAACCACTATTTGTCTCCGATGATAATTTCGATTTTGGAAGATGGGTCTCCAAATCAGTTTCTTTTATAATTCTATGTTCTTTGTTATGGGGTAGTATCCAGTTAATAAAAACTGAATTTCTGTTTCCCATTGATATTGCTCCTCACATACCAAGATGGGTAGCCCAACTCATTATGCCTGTTGGATTTTTCTTCATAGCATTGGAAGTCATTCTACGAAGTGGAAACAACGCCATGTATCGTTCATCCATTCTGATGATGGCGATCGGTTGGTATATTATTTGTTTTTCAGGTAATCTTCAAGATTCAGGATGGTTTCCATGGGTGGGAAGTCTTATCATCTTATTTTCCGTCTATCATGGGTTACCCATTTTTTTGGCATTGGGTGGACTGTCCGTCCTGTATTTTTGGATGGACTATACTCCTATAGCATCTATCGCTGCGGAAACATATAGAATTGTTGTATCACCAACACTGCCAACCATTCCGCTTTTTACTTTAGCCGGTTACATTTTAGCCGAGAGCGGTGCTCCAAAACGAATTTACAACTTTTTTATACATGCGTTTGGTTGGATGCAGGGAGGAACGCCGGTAATCGTCGTTTTATTGTGTGCTTTTTTTACTGCTTTGACGGGGGGATCCGGAGTGACGATTCTTGCCTTGGGGGGAATTTTGTATCCATTGCTAATCAAGGAAGGATATTCAGAAAAATTTTCATTAGGATTAATTACGGTTTCAGGATCTTTGGGTTTACTTTTTCCTCCAAGTCTTCCTGTTATTATTTATGGAGTGACGGCTGGAGTAAACGTAAAAGATTTATTTATTCAGGGTTTTTTACCGGGAGTGATTTTAGTACTGAGCATGGTGGCATGGGTATATTTTCAGGGGAAAAGACATAAAATTGAAAAATCCCCATTTAAATGGGATAAATTAAGAGAAAGTTTTTGGGAGGCAAAATGG
>CAZBBE010000039.1:0-11821 GCA_964489755.1 uncultured bacterium
TATGTATGTAGGTGCATGCCATAAATGGCTCTGCGCACCTAAGGGTTCTTCCTTTCTATATGTACGTAAATCATTCCAGGATAAAATAAGACCTTTGATTACTAGTTGGGGAAAAGAAGGTGCTGATCCTTCCGATTCTTCTTTTTTGCTGGAAAACCAGTGGCAGGGGACACGAGATATGAGTGCGTTTTTAACTGTCCCAACTGCAATAAAATTCCAGCAGAACAATAACTGGGATGTCATAACTGAAAGATGCAGGTGGTTGGTGCGGGAAACCCGGAGTCGTCTGGATGAATATTTTGAGTTGACTCACTTGTGTCCCAATACCAATGAATGGCTTGGTCAAATGGCGAGTATTGAGTTAAAAACAAGCGATCCTATAAAATTAAAAAACACATTATTGAAAGAATTTTCCATAGAAGTCCCCATTTTTGAATGGAGAGAGAAGAATATTTTAAGATACTCGTTTCAGGTTTATAACGATCAGCAGGATGCGGATTTGTTAATTTATGCGTTGAGAGAGATGCTGTAATAACTTACCTCTAACCCCTCTCTTCTAAGGGAGGGGTATTAATGGTAGTGTGAATTGAAAATAAATTAAAAAAAATTCCCTTTTCCCATAAAATTTGTATTATTACTCACATCTTTGTAAAAAGATGTGGAGCGGAATAAATTAGTACAATGAAACGCCGTTTACTTATACCATTAGAATTCATTGTATTGTCATATGAGGACAAGAAAGAAGATAATCCTCCTCCTTCTGCATAACAGAAATGCTATTTCTTTTTGACATTGATGGCACTCTCTTGAATACAGGTGGTCTGTCACGACAAATTCTAGATCAAGTCATTGAGAAACACACAGGTGATTCTCCAAATTTGGATTATTCCGATGTAGCAGGATTTACTGACCCTGCAATCATTCGAACTTCACTGAGAAAACTGGGGTTTGAAGATCTGATTTTGAGTAAATATTACTGGTTGATTATGGATGAATACCCAAAAGCACTTGAAAAGCAGTTTTCATATTCCGATTTGCCCCATTTGTATGATGATGCTGCGAACTTGCTTGAAAAGATAATTGAAAATAAACATTGTATTGGATTAATCACTGGGAATTTGAAATCCTGTGCTGAAACAAAACTCAAACAATTTGGGATCTGGGATGCGTTTCCGTTTGGTGTTTTCGGAGATGATACAGACTTAAAATCTGATATGCCTTGGTTAACAAGGGAACGGGCCTGGGAGGCTTATGGTGAATCCTTTCGTTATGACCAAATAGTGATTGTTGGGGATACTGTTCAGGATTGCTTGGCGGCAAAGGAATATGGTTGTAAAAGCATCATTGTGTGCCGCAATTTTGATTATAGAGAAAAAATAAGAAATGCCAACCCGGATTATTTAGTGGATAATTTGGGGGAGATTGATATTACAACGTTTTAAGACAAATCTATTTTACACTGGCTTCAATCAGTGCTTTATTTCAATTCTTAAGCAATACAGTCAATTTTTGCTGATAGAATAAAATCACTTTCTGTAAGCCCGTCAATTTTGTGAGTCCACATTTTAATACCAACCTTTCCCCAGGCAAGATAAATGTCAGGGTGATGCCCCTGTTCTTCAGCTAAGGATCCAATCTTGTTTGTAAAATATAGTGCAGATTGAAAATCGTCGAATTTCCACTCCTTTTCAAGATGATGTTCGTTAATCACGCTCCATCCGTTTCCCAGTTGATTTTGCAGCGCTTTTAATTTCTTTCCTTTCAATGGTGGTATTCCACCTCGGCAGGGGACACAGACTTTATTTGCTAATTCGTTCACTTATCTCCCTCAATTTCTAATATATTTACCATAGTTTTCTCTTAATATTTAATGAGTTTACTTATATCCTTCCAAACTCGATCCCTTAATTCCTCTATGGTATGATTTTTGTAATCACTTGCCACAATGGGGTCCCCAAACATTAAAGTTAGGACTCCGGGTTTAATTCTCCAATCCGGTTTTCTTTTAGCTTTGAAGGCACCAGAAAGTCCAACAGGTATGATAGTAATTCCTGTATTTTTTGCTAAATGAAAGGGTCCCATTTTGAAGTTGCCCATTTTACCGGTTAAGGTTCTTGTTCCTTCAGGAGAAATGAGGAAAGAAATCCCCCTTCTAATAGCATCCTCCGCCAGGTCAAGGCTGTGTATAGCTTCTTTTAGTTTTTTTCGTTTTATAGGGATAACACCGTATAGTTTTACGATCCAGCCCCAGATGGGCCAAGAAAATTGTTTATTAGCACCGATTGCCGTAATATAATGAGGGATTGCCGCTACGATCATAAATCCGTCGAACATGGATGCATGGTTAAAAAGATAGAGGTAAGGCTGTCCGTCCTTCTGCGGAGTTTCTCCTTCAATTTTCAACCATTGTCCTCCAAAAAAAAGAGTAATTCGGCATGATATTCCTGCCATCAGATATAGTTTTGCAGGAGGAATAAAAATTGCAACAAGAAAATAAAAGGATACCACAATCAAAAATAATAAAGAAGCCAAGGGCCAGATAATCAATGAAGCTATAGTTTTATACATCTATTACTCCTGAATCAGATTAAATAACTTATGATTGGCTTTTGGGAAAGCATATTGGTTTATTTCGTTCAGTTTTATCCAACGGAACGGCCGGTTCACTTCTGGCTTTGAACCATTTATGAGTGTGCAGTGGAAACCTGAAAGGGTAATTCCAAAATGACTGTATCTGTGTCTGATTTCACCTATTTTATTTTTTATGGACACTTCAAGTTTAAACTTATTTTTTAATAGTTCTTCTAATTGTGGATGAGGGTTATTTTTTGTGAGTGTTCTCCCACCCGGTAATTCCCAAAGATTATTTAAATGTTTATACCCCGCTCGTTTAATAATTAAAAAAGAATCTCTTTTCCATATCACGCCGGTCAGTACGTTTTGCCACGGTAAAGATTGTTTAGGTTTGGGAGATGGATATGACTCAGGGCTCCCTGACAAAGTACCGCCACAGGATAGTTTGAGAGGACAATTTTCACATTTTGGGTTTTTTGGAAGACAAACAGTACTGCCCAGCTCCATCAGTGCCTGATTAAAATCTCCGGGTCGAGATCTATCCAACCATCTAATTAACGTGGATAACACCCTTTTTTTATTGTATGGAGTAAAGCGCAGTAGCCTCAGTAACCGTGACATCACCCTGTTCACATTCCCATCCACAACAGGGATTGGATGTAAAAAAACAATAGAATACACTGCTGCTGAGGTATAACTACCTACTCCGGGAAGAACCATGAAGTCTTTTATGTTAATCGGGAGGGATGAATTATATTTGTTTACAATTATTTTTACTGCTTTATGAAAATTATGACAGCGATTGTAATATCCCAATCCTTCCCAACTTTTTAAAAGGGAATCCAAGCGTGCTCCTGCGACAGATTCAAAATCTGGATATTTTTCTATCCAACTGTTATAAAAAGGTATGACAGTTTTAACCTGAGTTTGCTGAAGCATGGTCTCCGATAGCCAAATCTTATAGGGTTCTTTTGTATTACGCCACGGCATGGGTCGTTTCGATTTTCGGTACCACCGCAAAAGCGGTTTGGATATATTATTTGTAGGATACATATATTAAACGGAATTATTATATTTTAATAGGGTCCAGTGAAAAGATAAAAGAGCTTCTTTTATGTCATCCTGGTGTTCCATTGGAATTTGGTTAAAGATTTCTTCACCAATAATATCCAATTTATTTTCAATTTCTTCTGATGTTTGCTCACCTTTCTCTGTTAATAAAACAATTGTTATACGTTTATCCAGATGACTCTTTCTCTTTATGACCAAATTCAGACGAACCATTCCATCAATCAGGCGGGTTGCGGTGCTGTTATCCACTCCGATCTTTTCTGATAAGGAGGTCATATCCATTCCCTTATCGGGGATGGTAGATAAAATAAGGATTTGCGGGAGAGTGTACTTTTTCCCCCTGATTTTTTTTCTGAATACTGTCAGGAGACTGAGTAAATATTGCTTAATAAGTTCGCCGCATTCCATATTTGTAAGTTACAAATATATTACGAATTGATAAAAATGGTTTTAAAATTTAATTTTTATTTAGAAAGATTAGTTTGGAAGGTTCCATAATCTTTTAAGGTGTTCCAGATAGAGTGACAGAATAAATTCCTCTTCTTCACCGGAAATTTTTCCCTGTCCTACAATTTTCCAGTGATCCATTTTTATTTTACCCATGATATACCATTGACCAGGGGTGAGAGTTTCAGAAGAATTATAGTCTGCCAATGGGTCTGCATCATTTTTGCCAGTTGTAGGGCCTTTTTGGGAAATGGTATTTACGACCCCATCGTTTTCGAACCACAGGGAATCTGTAGCTGTCCCATCATGAAATTGTACAGTTTTAGATCCCATTAGACGGGATTTAATTCGTAGCATCAGACTCGTATTTTTGTCAGGTTGTTGTTCACCTGTTTTTTTGTTCTTATGAGTTGTGCTAGTGGTGAATGAAAAATAAAATATATCAGGTTGCGCTAAAAGAATTGTATTTAACTCTTGAGCGCCTTGAACACTTAAGTCCCAGCTGGAAATATTTTTAGTATTCCAAGCAGGGTGATTTCGCATGCGTTTAAAATAGTTAATCCAAGATTCGTTTTCTTCCCGAATGAATCCCCAATGTTGCAGATCAAAGTCATAAAATTCAGTCTCTACCACAGCACCCAAAATGATGAAATTTTGCAAAAAAGGAACGGTTTTAGTTACTAGATTTGATAGGGTTGTTCCATTATGTGGTGTTGAAATAGTAGTGATTGATTTAATCCACCCGCTTTGTTCAATGTTCATAAGGGTGCTCTCTTCAACATCTTCAAAAATTGAATCGGTTTGGAAAGAATGGGTTAATTGGTAGGCGAGCATGCGAATGGTTTGTCCCCCCATGCTGTGCCCGATAAAATGTACTGGATGATCATAATTCCATTCAGGATACAAACCGCTGTAGTTTTTTTCCTCAGGTTTTTGAATAATTCCCCATTCATTAGAATGATTTTTTCCATAATCTACTTGTCCTCCTTTGATCTGATAAAATGTTTCCACAGCCCGTTCCCAGTTGCTGGATACAGGGCCGACCGAAACTGTGAACACCTCAAATCCAAATGATTCTAAAAAACCGGTCAGGTCTAAATCTCCACCCCAATAAGGGTATCCCCCCATTTCCTCAGGTCCCCAGCCGATGAACCCGTGAACCAGAACGATTGGATATTGGTTCACACCGGACAATGATGAGATTGAAAGGAACATAAAAACAAGGAAATTGACGAAAAGAGATTTGGAAACTTTTTTCATTAAATAAAATGTTTTGATTTTTCATATTTGAATTTCATCGTACCTTCAGTCAAATGCCAGTAAAATTCATTCGGATCCAGTTCGGTTTTCGGAAACATAATTATTTAAACTGGCAAAAAAACTGCAATAGAAAAGACCGATAATACAGCAGAAATTAGGGCTGGATTCAAATAAATATTTCCTCATTTGACCATTATTTTTTAGGATAAAGGGCAGCATATTTTTGCCAGAAGTTTACTGCATTTGCCCATTCGTCCGATGAGTAAGTTCCAGCGGTACCTCCTTTTAATTCAAGTTGATTCCGCATCATAGTTACAGGTCCCATAGGCAATTTCTCAATTCCTTCCGGAAAAGCGTGTATGCTTATTAGTTCCCATTCAGCGTCTGTGGAGTGTTCATTATTTTCAGCTAAAACATCATGGCGATACAGGACAAATTCTACTTTTCCTGTTTTTAAAGGATCACCATTAAGTGCTCTCACCTGAATGTAGGGTTCTTCATTTTCACGCCGACAAACCAATTCAGCCTTCAATTTTGTATCCTTGTCTATTTGTACATATGGACACGTGAACTGTTGAGCATAATCTGGATCTGCATTTACAATGATGACACCTTCTCGATACCCCTGTGAAAAATACCCTTTGTCAAATTGATCAGAGGCATGTGCCGCAATCTGTTCAAATGTGAGGAGAGTAGAATAGGTTTTTCCCGAACCAGCGGTTTGTCGTCTCACAAATTCATTGACCGCCACTTTTTTTTGAGAGGAGAAATGTGCCATAATCAGTCAGACAAATTTTTTAGTCGGTTTCTATATCGGATGTATCCGATTATAACGAGAATTGCTAAAATAAACCAGAGACTGAACTTCAAAACAACTTGTAGAAAGTTAGTTTTATATTTTTGACGGAAGGACTGCTCAGATACAGCCAAAATGAAATAACATTCATGATTTACAATTTTCTCATCAACTATATTAAAGTTTCCCTTTTATGAATTTGATTGAATCCAGCAATCTTATTCAATCGGAAGACAATCTGTCCCCCCCCCTATATTTATATCACCCTGATATAAAGTTATATTCAATTTACGATAGTTATTTTTATGGAATCATTTCAAATTTGACTATGTATAGTATTATTTTATCTTTAATCATACAGGTTACGTTTATCCCTTTTTAACTTTCCTCGCTTCTTTTCTCTATTTTTAAATTAAATGGAGTTTTTATGAATCGTTATTTAATAAAATTGTTAATCATTATTCCCTGTGTTTTCCTTTCTGGAAAAGAAATATCTGTTCATCCCGAGCCGGGAAAGGGTATTTACGAAAAACCATTTTTTCCTATGGATGAATATAAGGAAAATGTTGCGCTTCCCGATTCTCTCTGGGGATTTTCACTAGGGTCAAAACCTGCCAGCCATGATGAGATCGTCACCTATTTTGAATATTTAGATGAAGTATTTTCTAATGCAAAACTATATGATTACGGTAAAACATATGAAGGAAGAAGACTCGTTTATCTGGTCATCACCAGTGAGAAAAATTTCAGCCGATTAGATACAATCAGGGGAAATATCTTAAAACTTTCAGATCCCAGAACCATTGATAATTCGTCTGAAGCAAAAAGAATCATAGCGCACACCCCTGCCATCTCCTGGATGTCCTACTCTATTCACGGAGATGAACTTTCAGGAGCGGACGCGGGAGTTCAATTGGCTTTCCAGCTTTTGGCGGGAACTGATTCCTACTCCAAGTTAATACGGGATTCACTGGTCGTTTGTATTGATCCCCTGCAAAATCCTGATGGTAGGACACGATTTTTAGCCCAAATGACGCAATGGAATGGTGCAATGATAAATTATGATACTCAAAGCGCCCATCACCGGGGGAACTGGCCCCAAGGACGGGGGAATCATTATTTATTTGATTTGAACCGGGATTGGTTTGCTCAGGTTCATCCCGAATCCAAAGGAAAAGTTAAGGCAATCATGGATTGGCATCCCCAGCTGGTCGTGGACGGACATGAAATGGGACCCATGGACACCTATTTGTTCAACCCTCCACGGGAACCGTATAATCCATTCATGCCGGAATTAATCTATAAATGGTGGAAGATCATGAGTCTGGAACATTCCGCTGCATTTGACAAGTACGGATGGAATTACTATACACGGGAATGGAACGAGGAATTTTTTCCTGGTTACGGGAGTTCCTGGTCTATTTATACAGGGGCAGTGGGGTTGCTTTATGAACAGGCGGGTGTGGACGGTTCGCAGGTTATTCAGCGGGACGGAACGGTACTTACTTACAGAGAATCAGTGCACCATCAATTCATCAGTTCCATGGCAAATTTGATTACTGTAGCAGATAACAGGAAAGATTTGTTAAGAGATTATTACGGCGAAAAATATGAGTCTGTGTACACCAAAACCAATCGGCTGAAAGCATTTATTTTTCCAAAAGGGAAAAATAAATCCATTGAAAAACAATTTGCAGAGACATTGATCCGGCAGGGAATTGAGGTGGGGCAGACCCTAAAGGTTGAAAAATTAAAACAGGCTGTAAAATCGGATGGAACAACAAAGAAAAATGTCATGATACCAAAAGGGTCAATGCTGGTGCGATTAGATCAGCCCAACCATGCCTTGGTAAATGCTATTCTCAGTTTTGACATTCGCCTGAAAAATTCATTTTTAGAAACCGAACTGCGCCAGCGGTTGAAACACAGTGACAGCCGATTGTATGAAACCACTGCCTGGTCACTTCCTCTGGCATACGGGTTGGAAGGATATTATACCAATGATCTCCCGCCAATGGTTACGACAAAATATGTTACGCATTCGCCAACGGGGATGGTATTCAATCCCACGCCGTCCTTCGGTTATATCATTCCGAATTCTGACCAAAACAGCTATGCTCTATTAAATGTTCTATTGGAAAATAAATTACAGGTATGGACAGCAAACAAACCTTTTAGAATAAACGGAAATGACTTTCCTGCCGGTTCTTATCTTTTGAGACTGAATGCAAATCCACACCTTACGACCGAATTTATTCAGAAATTATCTCTGGAGTTTGGTGTAGACATCTATGGTGTGAATACTGGACTGGTAGATTCAGGACCTGATCTTGGGGGGGGTGAATTTCGTCTTCTTGAAAAGCCTAAAATCGCATTGATTGGAGGATCTCCTACATCATATTACAGCTTTGGCGCCGCCTGGCATTTACTGGATTCCCGCCTGAATGTTCCTTTTTCCATTTTGGAAGCTGGGAGCTTTCCCGGAACAGATTTAAGAAAATACAATGTAATTATTCTTCCTTCTGCCTGGGGAGGAACAGGAGCATATAAACGATATTTTGGTGAAGGCGGAATTAAAAAACTAAAAGGGTGGATAGAAGATGGCGGAACGGTTATCGGTCTTGGTTCCGGTTCTCATTTATTGACGGATACGACCGTGGCTATTTCATCGGTGAGGCAGAAGAGACAGGTATTAAAGGACCTGAAAGATTATGAAAAGTCCTTAGAATACCTCAAATCTGCGGAAGCACCTGAAATTGACAGCCTGGCAGTTTGGGAAGGGAAAAAACAGATAAGCTCATCTAAGAGGGACGAATTGGAATATTCTATTAGTGATATTGAAGATAAAGATAAACTTGCAAGAAAACTTGCCCCTAGAGGAATGCTAATGAAAGCATATTTAGATAAAGAGCATTGGCTTTCTTTTGGATGTGGTGAGTATGTAATTCCCATGGTGAATACATCTGTGGCGCTGGTGAGTGATGAGCATGTTGCAACTGTAGCTCGATTTGCAGAAGAAGATAAATTAAGAGTGTCCGGTTTACTATGGCCTGAAGCACGACAGCGGTGGGCAGAAACAGTTTTTGCCACAAGAGAAGGCTATGGCAATGGTCAGATAATTTTGTTTGCAACCGATCCAAATTTTAGGGGGTATTTTCATAATACGGAACGGATGTTTTTGAATGCACTCCTTCTTGGTCCTGGAATGGGAACTCATCAACCCATAAAATGGTGATATAAAATTGAAGTTAAGGATTAAAAGTTTTATTTCATTAAAGGAGCTTGAGATTGTGGAGGATTCAGTTAAATAAACTCGGTTTTTATTACCACCACAAAATCTCCTCCTCAGCATTAGGGACAAAAGGGGAGGTAAATAATTTCGAATCCTTTTAAATTATCTACGCTCCAGATAATCTTGAATTTTTAGAATAGATTAATTGAAAGATTTTCAAATTAATTATTTTATTGTCATCTAACATTTTCCTTGGAATATGTTTCCCTTGCAGGAAATAGAATTACCATCTACTTTTCAACATGATGTTTCGGTTTATAAATCATTTACTGCCCCATTTTCTCCTGCTGTCACTCTTGATGGCACAATTTGGGAAAATACAGGTATCATTTGATGATCGCCTGTTAAAAGGAAATGAACGCCAGATTCTATTTAGTCTTGAATCCGAATTAATGCGTTTCTACACAAACACCAATTGGGATGATGAGTTTGCGGATATTTCCATACCCCTGTCAATTCACATTGTCTTTGAAGGAGTCTTCCCGAAAGGAGCGCTGCAAACCGTTCTCGCACAGGTATTGTTCACTTCAGGCAATGACCAGCGTTATTATGACAGCGGAGTCCAATTCATTTATAACAATGCCGGGAGCATTTATTTTGATCCTGTTTTGTTCGACCCTCTTGCAAGCTTTTTTACTTTTTACGGTTATTTGATATTAGCCTCGGAAATTGACACTTATATTCCTGTGGGCGGTACTGCCCATTTTGAGTCAGCTCGAAATATTGCCCTCAGAGGAAACGCCTCCGATTATTCACGAGGCTGGAAAGACCGCCTCCAGCTTTGTGATAATCTTTCTGAGAATTTTGGATTGAGGAAAGCAAAATTTGCCTATTATTACGCCATGGAATTATTACGAAATGGGGAACCGGAAAGGTCTATTGAAGAGTTAAATAATATGATAACAGGCCTGGATGAGGTCTATGACAGATATCCCCGTGAACGTTACACACTCTATTTTCTGAACAATCATGCTAAGACATTAGCGGATGCGCTTTCTCTTTTGGGGCAGGAGGAAATTCTAGAGTCTCTCAAAGCTTTAGACTCTGATAATGAAGCGCTTTATGATTCAGCGTTAGTTACAATCTCACGGTAAGTTTTTTTCTGTAAAATATAATACACCAGAACAATACTTCCCCTGAACATATTTTTGATGATATCTTTATCTTTGACAGATTTTATGGGTTTGTTTTTACGGCGCTTTCTAAAAATTAAATGAGGGTGCGAAATCACCCAAAAAATAGCCATAACGATAGCTGTCATGTGCTTCCAATCCAGTTTTGACATGGCATAAAAAAAAGCAATGACATCTAGAGTTATCCGGATGGGCAAAAGATAAACAGTCAATGGGATGGAGTAATTGCTGCACAGCATGTACAGTGAATTCCGGTGATTGAGATAATATTTTTTTAGGGAATACATGGGAAGGGTTATGGCATTTTTATGATACACGATGCTTGATGGTTCTGACAAAACACTGTACCCCAGCATATAAAACCTCCAGCACAGATCAATTTCCTCCATGTGAGCAAAAAAGGTTTCATCAAACTTTTCTACCTGCTCAAACAAATTTTTCCGAACCAAGATTGCTGTTCCTGAAGCCCAAAAAATATTTTTTACTTCATTATATTGACCGGTATCAATCTCCTGTTCAAGAAAGATACGGCCCCGGGCAAATGGAAAACAAAGGATGTCCATGTGACCGCCACAACCCCCGGCATAATCAAAAAGTTTCCGTTGAAAATAATTCAGTATTTTTGGTTGTACCGCCGCAATGGAATCATCCTGTTCAAGTTGATTTACAAGAGGTTCTATCCAGTTTTGTGCATGGGTAGTATCATTATTCAAAAAAAGCAGGTATTTTCCATTTGCATGGTTCGCCCCACGGTTGCATCCTCCTGCAAACCCTTCATTGGTCTTATTTTCAACCAAATTAATATCCGGAAAATGCTGTTTTATTTTATCAGAGCTTCTATCTGTTGACCCATTATCCGTCACAATTATTTCACAGTTTTGGTAGGATATATTTTTTAGTGATTCTAAACATTCTTCTAAAATTGGATAGTTATTCCAATGGGGAATTATGATGGAAACAAGTGGTTGAGATTCAGATATTTTCACGGGGGGAATATGTAAACAGTGTTAGGAGTCAGGGAAGCTTTCTTTTCTTGAGGAAAGTATTGACTACTCCTTCAGCTCTTCCAGAATTTTACGGGCGGTATTGTCCATTGGATTTCTGTCCAACCAATCATTTAAAACCGCCTCAGCTTTTTTATCATCTCCTATTCCTTGATATGCCAGCACAAGCGAAGAAATGATTTCCGGATATACTGTTTCCCATTTTTTCCATGATTTAGCTGAAACACTCTTTGGGTTTTTCTTG
>CAZBBE010000040.1:0-11579 GCA_964489755.1 uncultured bacterium
CAAAAGGGTTTGGATTTATAACGCCATCAGATGGTGGAAAAGATTTATTTGTTCACATGAACGATATTCAAATGGATGGGTTTAAGACTCTGAATGATGGACAATCTGTTGAATATGTTGCTGGGTCAACCGAGAAAGGACCCTGTGCAACAAATGTAATTCCCCAGTAGTCTGTTTCAAACATATCAAAAGGAGAGTGTTTGATGCTCTTCTTTTATTGATTACAGCCCCTTGATTTTCAGGGGGCTGTTTTTATTACTATAATTCCCAAAGGTAAAATTCAGGAGAACACATTAATTCAGTAAGTATTAAACTAATCAGTTGTAGACAAAAATATTTATAAACTAATAAAAAACAAATTCAAAATAAACTACTCTTAGATATTTTTGGTTTCTTTTGTAGTATAGGAGTCTATCTCTATCAAATACAGGCAGGGGAGTTTGTGTAGACAAAGAAGATGGTGCTGTTGAAGTAAGCCACCTCTTTGTAAAAAAGTTGTCCCTGGGAATCACATAGTACAGTGGAGTGCGTCCGGGATTTCAAGCGGGGGGTATTTTCTGAGATTGGATGCCGGAAGTTTTTCAGAAGTGGAGAAATTGATACTGATAAATTAATTTAGATTATTTTGGAATAATCCAAATTTCCAAATTGTCCAACAACCGAAGAAAGAAAATTCTTCTGCTTTTTGAAATTGAGTTGATTGCAATAAAATCATTGGAAATGATTTTGCTAATATTTTTATAAATTTTTATTAAATGACTCTAATTGTTTGGCTGTGCTCAACAAAACTTTTAGGTGAGTTGGTAAACGATGTTGTAAAATAGGATGTGAAAAAAGAATGTTGAAATCAGGTGGAACAATTAGAATTAGTCAAATCTGCGATCGAGGGTGACCAGGATTCGTTTAAAGAATTGGTAAAAATTTTGGAACCGACAGTTGCATCTACGGTTATCGGAATGCTGGGAAACTGCCAGGAAGCGGCGGACGTGGGTCAGGAAACTTTTATTCGCTTTTATAAAGCGTTAAAGAATTTCCGTGGAGACTCAGATGTGAAAACCTATGTCACCCGAATTGCGATCAATCTTTCATTAAATGAGATCAAAAGACAAAAAAGGAGAAGAGTTTTATTTGCGTTTGACAGTAAAATGTCAGACAAAGGAAGTGAAGATGTTAATTTTAAAAATCAGGAAATTATGGATTCCGTGCAGCATGCTCTGACACACTTAAAGCCGAAATTCAGGTCGGTGGTTGTACTCCGATTGATAGATGGATATTCTGTAAGAGAAACGGGAGTGATTCTCGGTATTCCGGAAGGAACCGTGCTCTCGCGATTTGCCCGTGCACAGAAACGCTTAAGGGAATTATTGTCACCCGTGGTTAAGGGATTATTATGAAATTGGAACACTTATTATATAGATCATTTGATAAAAAATTGAGTGAACAAGAAAAGATTCGCTTGGAAGAGGGTTTGTCCGCTTCTAATGAATTGAAAAAAGAAAAAGAAGATATTACCGTATTAAGGAAGGCAATTTCACAATCCAGCCAGCAGTCGTTTGGTAGAGGATTCGTGGATGGAGTCATGACGGAAATAAATCGGTTGGAGGAAAGACCCCATTGGAAACATGTTCAGATAGATAAACCGCAACCAAATTTTTTATTTTTTAGACCACAGTATGTTTTTGCCATGGCTATTATACTGCTGGTCGCCCTCACCAGTCCAGCTCTCTATTCCAGGTTCACAACCACTCAGTATTCCACCCCGAAAGGCACTACACTAAGCGTAACCCTTCCGGATAATTCCATCGTACAATTAAATGCTGAGAGCAGTGTGTCATATCCTTCATCGTTCAATAAGAAGTCGAGAATGGTGTCACTGGAAGGAGAAGCATATTTTGAGGTAAAAAAGGAAACACATCCATTTATCGTACAATATGAACAAATTGCGGTTCAGGTTGTTGGAACTAAATTTAATGTATATGCCAGGGAACAGAATTTTGAAGTATCCGTGAATGAAGGAGTTGTGAAGATCGGGAATGATATTGATGAGGGTTCTTACAGGGAGGTAATCCTGACAGAGGGTCAAATCATTACCTTTGATAAAGATGAACAACCCGGAACTCCTCAGATGTTCTCTAACACCCAAATCCCCGGGTGGATTCATGGAAAATTTATATTTAACCAGGTCAATCTTGGAGACGTTTGTAAGGAAATTGAACGTAAATTTGACGTTGAAATTGACCTCGCCAGTACAGATTTAGGAACCATAACCGTAACAGGCGTTATGGAGGCTGATAACCTCAGTGATGTTTTGGCAACGATTTCCTTACTGACAAAACGTCCTTACAAGTTTGAAAAAGAACGATACACATTCTATTGATTGCTATGTAATTACCGGAATATTTCTCGCCCTATTTCTTTATAATCCCGCCCAGTCAGAGTCCGTGGGTCATCCCATTGATTTTGATTACAAAAACATCCCTTTAAAAACTGCCCTGGACTCTCTTATTGAGATTCACAGGATTGCTGTTGTGTACCAGGACCGCCATCTTGAAGGAAAACGAACTTCAGCACGGTGTGTTGATTGCACCACAGACGACGCACTTAATATTCTTCTTTTAAATCAGAATCTGCAGTGGAAGAAAAAAGGAAAACAATTTATTGTTGTGGCAACCAGACATCCGGAGACCAAGGATGAATTCATCATTAAAGGAATTGTGAGAGATAATATAACCGGAGAACCCATTCTTTATGCCAACGTCTATATTCAAAATACACATCTTGGAGATATTACAAACAGTGAAGGCTATTTTTATATCGCTTCAAAATTAGATTCTTGTTCTTTAAATATTTCCTATATTGGATATGAACCGGTTCAAATACCTTTTTCCTTTTCAGGTTCAGCTGATTCTTTACGGATCATTGAACTTTCTCCCAAGGTGATTCGGGCAGAGGGGATAACTGTAACAGGGGATGATATTGAATTTTTCAGCCAGCCGTTAAAAACTGGCCAGCTTTCGTTTTCACCCCGTCATATTGCATCCCTTCCAAAATTAGGGGAAACGGATGTATTTCGGTCCCTGAAATTGTTACCGGGAATTCAAATTGGGAATGTTGGAACAGCAGGACTCTATATTCGAGGGGGAACTCCAGACCAAAACCTGATTCTCCTGGATGGGATGTCTGTATATCAAACGGATCATTTTTATGGATTTTTCAGCGCAATAAATTCTGAGGCAATCAAGGATATCCAGATTTATAAAAGTGGAATTCCTGCAAAATACGGTGGAAGAACCTCCAGCGTTATTGAATTAACGGGTAAACAGGGAAACACAAAGAAAAGGAGAATGAGCATTTACAGTAATCTCCTCACAGCAGGATTAACATACGAAGAACCTCTGTTTGGACGTGGAAGCCTATTCCTGAATTATCGTGGGTCTTATTCTCACTATTACCGAACTTTTTTGTTTGACCACATTTATAATTTTTTAACAGATGGAGAAGGTCAAAATAGTTTATCCATTTCTACCGATTCTACAGATTATTCACCCAAACTATCTTTTTATGATTTCAATGGAAAAGTGACCTTTATGCCCAATGATCACAATGTGCTGTCTTTCAGTTATTTTTCCGGAAAAGACGATATTGTTAGGAAATATGATTTTCCTTCAGATAACACTATTTCATATTTAGATGCTATACAGGATGCTGCAAAATGGAAGAATGAGAGCATCAGTGTAAAATGGTCCAGAATCTGGAATAATTACATGTACTCTCAATTTCTTTTCAGCAATTCCAAGTATAGTAGTAAATCGTTTCATCAGGGATTTTATTTAGGACAATCGCAATCATCATCAGATACAATTAAAATTTCTGATGATAACAAAATAAGCGATTATAACATCCAATTTAATAATGAGTGGTCACTAAACTCATCTCACAATTTAGAATTTGGATATCACCAAAAACGTTTTAAAACCCACTATAAATTTAAATTTAGTGGTTCTACTACTAAAATGAAATTATACAATGCAATTTTAAATTCGGTTTATTTCCAAGATCGATGGAAATATAAGCCGGTTATAGAAATTATTTATGGATTGCGGATTTCTGATTTTAGTTTATTAGATGAAGTATATTTAGAACCTCGTATTTCATTTAATTATTTATTAACTGATTATGTCACATTAAAAGGTTCTATTGATAAATACACTCAATTCCTTCATCGCTTCAGCAACAATTTTATGATTGGCGGGAGAAAATATGTCTGGCTACTATCAAATGATTTGTTGAAACCGGTCACCTCGAATCAGGTCAATTTGGGAGTCCAATATGATGATATAAATATGACTTCAGAAATCACTGTCTTCAAAAGAGATTTTAATAATTTAGCTAATTTTTCCTATTTACAATTTCCCTCCGATACCTATGAGGTAGAAAATAACCGGACAAATGAAAATAATTTCTATTTGGGAACCGGGTCAAGTCGGGGGGTAGAATTTTTAATTCAAAAGAAAACCGGATTTTTCAGGGGTTGGTTAAGTTATACATTCGGATTTACTGAATACAGTTTTCCAGATTCTGTCATCAATCGGGGAAATCCATTTCCTGCCAATCATGATAGAAAACATGAACTAAAATCGGTACTAACTTCATCTATTAATCATTGGGATTTTACAGTTACCAGTATTCTTTCTTCTGGTTCCGTTTTTACATCTAAGGGTATGATAGGGTCAAGTGACATTTTTCCTGAATCTATTGTTCCAGACTCTTCAATCAGTATGAATTCGAGTCGATTACCTTTTGTTCAAAGGGTAGATGTCAGTATTACAAAACATTTTATATTATTTTCAATGAATTGGGAAATGGGCTTGTCAGTTTTCAACTTATTTAATCGAAAAAATATCAGCCATAAAAAATACATCACTGATGAGAATTCAGAAATTAAAATAACAGACGTAGAGATGTTGGGATTTACCCCTACTTTTCACTTTCGATTATCCTTGTAATACGAATTTTGAAAATTAAAATACCTTCACACTGAGATAATGCTTTTTTGAAAATGTGGAATAAATCACATTTTCAAATAAAGTGTGGATTTTTCCGCGATTTTCTATTATACTTCACAATAAGATTTCAAAGAAAATTAGACTAATGATTCAAAATAATATTATAAGATATTTAATCATCGGGTCTCTCTTAGCAAATGCTGGATTTGCAGGAGGTACATATCAGATGGATGATCTGGTTGAGGATATCTCGACCGCAACATGTTATCCAGAAAATAATGCTGTGTGGTCCTTGTACGATTATTTCGGGAACGTAAACGGGGGAGATTATCAGGTAGTTTGGGTCATCCTGTTTAGCGCTACCAGTCATGTTAGTCAAATCGAGGCTGAATTTACAGAAAATATATTTGACCAGTATAGAGACAATGGGCTTACTGTTGTTGCAGCAGGGTCCCAGTGGGAAAACGGCCTATCATGTGAAGGATGGGGCACACAATATGGGATATCCTATCCAATAATAGATGATTCTAATTTGACCCTTCGATCCCTGTTTACGGATGGTTCAGTTCCCCATCATGTGTTATTAGACCATCAAATGAGAGTCATTTATTCAGGGGAAGGCACTATAATTCCACCAATGGGTAATGATTTTCTCTATACCCTCGACAATGCCTTGGAAGATTTAGAATCCTTGTTAGTGTTTCATCATTTAAAAGACTGGAACATGGTAGGGCTACCGGTGAGTGTCCCTGATGCATCACAATCTTCTGTTTTCCCTGGTTCAATGGAGGGAACCCTTTTTTCTTTCGGTGAATCCTATGTAAATGAAAATGAATTGATTCCTGGTGAGGGATATTGGCTTAATTTTTCCTATTCAGGACATGCTGCACTTAGTGGGACTGAACTGAACAGTCTAACCGTATCACTGGATGCCGGGTGGAATATAATCAGCGGAATTTCAGAAGAAATATATATTTCTGATATCTTTGACCCTGACCAGATTGTTGTACCGGGGTCATTGTATGGATTCGATGGTACTTATGTTAATGCTTTGAGTCTAGTTCCCGGAAAGGGATATTGGATTAATGCCTTCACTGGAGGGAATATCACTATCACTTCCGGAGGCGCCTCAGGAAAAGTAAGACCAACATTCGTAGACCACTCTCAGGAAGCAAATGTTCTCAATATTAATAACAGAAAACTTTATTTTGGTGTTTCAGTACCTGAAAACCAGTTCGTGTATTATCAATTACCGCCAAAACCCCCCATCAGCGCTTTTGATATTCGGTTTGATACAAATTCAAAAATTGTGATGGATTTTGGACAGGTCGAAATACTAAATAATGAAGAAAACCTGATTATATCTGCTGAGTTTAAAATAGTCAAAGAACTGCACTGTGATTGGGTTATCATATCTCCCGATGGAAAAGAATATATTTTAAATGAAAATACACCAATTAAATTGAACGGACAAATCTCGGGTTTTACTCTGAAAAAAATCCAGAAAATTCCCTCTCAATACACCCTGTCACAGAATTATCCCAATCCTTTCAATCCGGTAACGACCCTGGAGTATGAAATTCCGGAAAAGGGAGATGTTAGTTTCATTGTTTATGACCTATTGGGAAAAGAAATTAGGAATTTGACCCAAAATAACTTGACCGCCGGCTATCATTCCGTTCAATGGGATGGTGCTGATAATGATGGTAATCCTCTCAGTGCTGGGTGCTACTTCTATCAATTGAAAGTTTCCAGTATTTCAATTACCGGTTCTAAACCGGAGCAACTATTTGTTCAGACCCGTAAAATGGTCTTACTGAAATAACTCTTCTTTTCCAGTCTTTCACACTCATTTCACCTTTAGATAATTATATGGAATATCTCCAAGTTAGAATTTGTCTAAATATAGATGGGTTTGAAATGAATAATAAGGAATAAAATGACAACTAACAGATTTATCACGGTTTTTTTCTGCACTCAATTCATATTTGGGGCAGGATTTATTAATTCTGGTATTGATACTGAAAATAGTTTTCATATTCAATTTGTGCAAGGGGATATTCAATATACATCTGCCGGGGATTATACTCGAATCTCCTCTGGGAAAGCAGGAACCACGACAGACTTTGGAATGCCTGAGCTACCCCTCTATTCAACGATGGTGCAGGTGCGGCCGGACAGAGAGTATGAGATTAATTATACTGTTTTACAGTCTTCCGTCCTTTCAGGTGTAACTGTTTTTCCTTTTCAGGATGAGAGTAATAAAGAATTCTCTGGACCTATCCATCATTTGAATGATTCATTTTATTCTGGTGAAACCATATATCCTGGGTCAATAATTCATACATCTGACCGGTTAATTTTGAGGGACCTGCATGTATTAAATATTCAGGTCATTCCTTTTCGGTTTTTTCCAAACACAAGGGAGTTAGAGATTATTGAGTCTCTGGACATTTCAGTTTCGGAAACCGGAGAAAGACAATACGATAATTCAAGTGACAGACTGCCCTCAAAATCCTTTGAACCACTGTATTCAAATTTCGTGGTTAATTATGAAGCTCGAACAAGGGATGAAGGATATCAAAAACCAGCAATTCTTTATATTTGTGGTGGTAATTCTCAGAATAACAGTTCATTTCAACAATTGGTCAACTGGAGACATAAACGCGGATATGTTGTTTATACTGCCAGCTTATCAGAGACGGGCAGTTCAACCGGAGCAATAAAAAACTATATTCAGGATGCCTATGAAACCTTCAACCCTCCTCCGGAATTTGTAGGAATTGTAGGAGATGTGGGCGGAACATACAGCGTTCCCACCTTCGATGAGTGCTGGGGTCACGATTGGGGAGGTTGTGAGGGGGATTTTCCTTATACTCAATTAGATGGAGATGATTTCCTGCCAGAAGTGTTTGTAGGAAGAATTTCTGTAAGTAGTTCCTCAAATATCGCAACGATTGTAAATAAGATTATCCACTATGAAAAGGCCACTTATATGAGTACAATGACAGGGTATTATGAAAGAGCAGCCTTGGTTGGTGACCCTTCAAGTTCCGGAGTCTCAACCATTATAACAAATGAGTATATTGAAAATATAATGGATGCTTTTGGAATGGAGGATGTTCGGACAAATTACGGGCAAGGAGGATACTCAACTTGGATGAGGGAGCAGCTTGAGGAGGGGGTGCTTTATATGAACTATCGTGGGTATGTCGGTATGAGTGGGTTTGGAAGCTCTGATATTAACAATGCCAACAACGGGCACAAACTTCCGTTTGCTACATTCTTGACCTGTGGAACAGGAGACTTTGCCAGCACCAGCATTTCTGAAACATTTTTACGAGCTGGAACTATTTCAAATCCCAAAGGAGGCATTGCGGCAGTGGGTACGGCCACATTAAGTACCCACACCATGTTCAATAATATTGTTGCCATGGGAATTTATGATGGAGTTTTTTCACATGGTATAGAGACCACAGGTGCGTCCGTTGCACATGGTAAACTTGTCATGTACAATATTTATCCTACCAACCCGTCAAACTGGGTGAGCGCATTTACTCAATGGAACAATCTAATGGGAGACCCTGCAACACATTTATGGACAGATACTCCTGAAACTATCCAGTTGATTTTTAATAATTCCATACCGTTAGGAACCAATTTTATTGATGTGAAAGTCCTCAACAATGGTAGTCCTGTGGAGGATGCAATGGTCACTCTTTTGAAAGGAAATGATGAGCTCTTTGTGAGTGATTATTCGAATGCTGGTGGGAATGTTACCCTACCAATTGATTCTTTTGTTTCAGAAGGAGAAATGTCCATTACTGTGACCAAACACAATTATCAGCCCTACGAAGATACAATCTTGATCAACGGTGCAGGTACTATGGCAAACTATGATCCTTCCCTGGATATTGAAATAAATGAATTGACCGGAAATAACGATGGATTGTTAAATCCGGGTGAGACGGTTCATGTCCGAATTCCGATTCGAAATTATGGTCAATTAGATATTCCCGGTGTGTCCGCAGTATTATCTACCGAGTCAGTATTAGTTGAGTTGACGGAGGCGAATAGTTTTTATGAGTTCGACCTTGGTGCAGGAGAAACATCTTACGGAACAGGGTTTTCCTTTATTCTGTCACCCTCTGCGGAGGAAATGGAAGATTTAAAACTACGGATTCATCTAATCGACCAAAACGAATCTGATCTAGGTGAAGGGAATGTAACTATTCCGGTGAGCGGAACCAAGCTCCGTGTGTTAGAATACGAGGTGATTTCGGGGAACGGAAATATCCTCGAACCAGGAGTGGCGTCTGATATTCATATAACACTAACCAATGGAGGGTCCATCCCCGGTGCAGGACTCATGGGAGAACTCAATTTCTACGGGTCTGCCATTCAAATTTATGATGATGATGGATATTGGGATTCCGTTCAGCCCGGCGCAGAGCAGCTTTCATCCAATTGGTTTACCGTCCATCCATCTACTAATGTGATTAACGGTTCTGTATATGATATGACACTATACATTCAAACAAATGACGGATTTAATAGGGAGCTTTCTTTTCCAGTTTATGTTGGAGAGGTGTCGGTGGATGACCCACTGGGACCGGATGAATATGGATATTATTTGTATGATTCAGGAGATACAGGTTATGACCTTGCTCCCGAATATGACTGGATTGAGATTAATCCCAGCTATGGAGGTTCTGGGTCCAGCTTGAATTTTTCAGATAACGGTAATGGTGAATTCAATAACTCTATTACTGAGGTCGATCTGCCTTTTCCCTTTTCATTCTATGGAGTGGATTATACAACTATTACAGTCTGTTCAAATGGATTCATTTCCTTCGGTGCAAGCGAGCTGGAATCATTCAGGAATTATCCTGTCCCTGGTGCGGGAGGGCCCTCTCCCATGGTTGCCGTATTTTGGGATGATTTGACCACCAGTAGTAATGGAAATGTATACACCTACGCTGACCCTGACAATGAATATTTTATTGTTGAATGGTCAAATATGAGGACAGATAACTATAATTCAGTAAATACATTTGAACTCATATTGTACAACGATACCGCACCCCCTTTTGATGATGGAATCATGAAAATGCAGTATAACACTTTCAATAATACATCATCCGGTAATTACAGTGGATACACACCAGTTCACGGTGGGTACTGCACCATCGGGCTTGAAAATCACATGGGGTCTGTTGGGCTTCAGTATACTTTTGATAATGCGTATGCGCCTGCCGCAATGGAGCTTGGAGTTGGAACTGCCATCTTGGTAACCACCCAACCAACCATCAATATGACGGAAGTATCTATTCCAATTCAATTGGATGAAAATTGGAATTTATTGGGTCTTCCGGCAGATGTAGAGAATGGGGACTATACCATTCTTTTCCCTGATGCAATTGAAAATACACTGTACACTTTTGATGAAGGGTATCAATTGGTTGATGAAATGGAAATAGGAAATGGATACTGGCTTCGCTTTCCCGAATCAGATATGCATCTTTTAACAGGAATAAGATTGGATGAGTTAACCCTTGACCTGGTTGAGGGTTGGAATTTGATTAGCGGGGTTTCCTTTGATATATCTTTAAATGCAGTGGTCGATCCCGGTGATATTTTGGTTCCCAATACCTTATACGGATTTGGCACCAATGGATATCAGGGTTCTGATGAGTTGAATCCTGGGAAAGGGTACTGGCTGAGAACCTATGAGGCAGGGACTATTTTTCTTTCGACAGGTGCTGCTGCCCGTACTGCTGAAACAAACCAGTATCTCGATGCCCCATCCTGGATTAGCATCAATGGACAAAAATTATTTTTTGATATCCCTATAACTGAGAAAGATATTTTACAATTCAGTCTTCCTCCAAAACCACCGACTGGCGCGTTTGATGTTCGTTTTGAAGGGGACTGGAAATTCTGTAATGATGAGTGCATGATCGAGATCATGTCAGGGGAAGATTTACAGATTGATTATCATTTAGCTGGAGAAGAAGACTGGGTATTAACAGATATAACCTCAGGACAGGAGTTTATATTAAACTCTGAAAGATTGAACAGTGGAATCCAGTTTGATGCCACATCACACATCTCCCTGAGGAAAAAAGGAATGGGTGTCCCGGAAACCTATTTTTTATTCCCCGCATTTCCGAATCCATTTAATCCGGAGACCACACTGAGTTTTATTGTGCCAAATGAGCATCAAACCATCACTTTAAATATCATCAATGTCCGTGGGCAGAAAATTAAAACATTGATATCCGGGGAGGTAGCACCGGGAGTTCATACGGTTTCCTGGAACGGGACAGATTGGGATAATAAATATGTAAGCGCTGGTATCTATTTTGGTGTTCTGAACCATAATTCAGGAACAAAAATTCAAAAAATGATAATGTTGAAATGATAGAGTAAATAATTTTAAATAAAGGAAAGTGAATATGAAAAAAACCGCAAAAAACTTAAATGGCTTCACCATGATCGAGATCATGGTTGTGGTTGTGATTATCGCCATTTTAGCAGCTTTTGCTGTTCCCATCTATATTGATTATGTGG
>CAZBBE010000041.1:0-11531 GCA_964489755.1 uncultured bacterium
CAAGATGTTGAAGGATCAGTGATGCATCATAAGATTGGACAACATCATTCATATCTACGTCTCCATAGAGAGCAAGGATCTCAATTTCTGTTGGTTCAGATGTATTCTCTCCATGATTGGTACTGACAGTAAGGGTAACCAAATAAATACCCGGTACTTCATACACATAAATAGGGTTTTCATCATCGGATATGTCCCCGTTGCCAAAATTCCATTCAAATTGAATGGAATTTCCTGTCCCCTGGTCAGATGTATTGGTAAAAGAAACAGCCAGGGGAAATAAACCGGTAGACGGTTCAACCAAAAATGAAGAAGATGGTGGGATAGGTTCAAGAATATAAATTCCGCCGTTCTCTAATTCCGGGACCTCGTCACCAGTATCAAACACTGCTGAAGAGATAATGATTGAAACAAAATCCACATCAATATCATTATGCAATTCAAGTTCCAATGAAAAGAATAACCCATCACCGGAAATACTGTTTGCTCCGGCCATAGCGATAAAGATGGAGTTTTCCACTTCATTACTTGTTACAGTCCAACCTGAATTCGATGGAAGAGTACCCCCCATATCCAATGAGACAAAATCATAATAATTACTGTTTCCCTCCACCACCATGTCCACAGAATTTGCTGACATTTCATTAGGAAAATGAATATAAACGGGTAAAGAAACAGAGTATCCTTCATATGATTCTATGTTATCTACCGTAACAACAATATTTTCATCCTGTATAAGTATTGAATTTTCAGCCCCGGGTGTTCCGCCAAGAACTAGGCTTGGACCCCAATTTCCAGGAAATTCATTACCTTCAAAGGGATGAACCAATTCTAACGATGGTCCATTACCATCCGGCTCGGTGGGCCATTCACCCTCATCATCATAATTGACATAGTCTACCTGTCTGCCATAATTATCCAACAGTTCAAGTTCTTCACCTCCATTATAAATATATCCCTCGTACTGGAAAACCTGATATCCATTTTCTGAATATGTATCTGGGTTATTAGCAACAATTATGTGTTCGTGGGAATTAATCTGACTTCCCATAGGGAACTCAGAATCTATACCAAGAGTGATGTAATAACCACTTAGGTCAACTGAAAATTCTTCTCTGTTATATATTTCCAGGAATTCGTAATCACCATCACTTCCCTGTTGTTCACCGCTGGGGTTATAATGAATTTCATTGATAACGAGACTTACCACTGGCGGAGGTTCAATTTCATCATCCCCAAAATCATATATTTGACCTATTTCTCCACAACCATCCATTGGAGCACCGTTGTTATTGTACCAGCAATCAAAAGATTCAGAATAATCCAGTACTATATTTTCTGAAGTAACCCATACTTTTAAATGAAAATTCTCTCCCTCATTCATCCCTTCGTCAAAATCCGTAATCGGATCATCACCATAAATAGAAAGATTTGCATAAGAATTTCCGTATTCCATAATTAATGCAGACGCGCCAGCGATATTGCCATCATCATCAAATGCAGCAATCCAATCACCTGACGAACCTGTTTCCTCATTGATGGTTATTTGGCCCTGGAATATCCCTGACATTGGGGTTGGGGTTACACTCCCTTCAAATGGATTTTGATTGGGTTCATCATATGGTGTAATACTTAATATTAATTGTGTAAATGCTGGATTATCAAAAGTTAATTCTGAATTAATTGTCATATCAATCCATAATAATGCACCACCAAAAGAATCCATAAGTTCGATTGTTCCTAACTCTGACCATCCGCTATTGTCCCAACTAAAATTGATGGTATTATCCTCCGGATATTGGAGCTGTATAGTTAATTCATGCTCGCTCAAATCATCATCCCCGGCTAATATTTGGGTGTAATATCTATCTCCATTCCAGAATAAAGCTGCATCAAAACTTGGTGGTGGTGGAGACGGAGGAGCAAAAATATCGAGGTCAGAATCAAAATCATCAGTAGCGTCAGGAGAAAATCCAACCATCAAATCATAATTACTTGTTCCACCGGATACATTCAGAGTAATTGAAAAATCCTGAGAAAAGATTAACTGAGAAAGGATTGTTAAAAGGAAGAACTTTTTGATTACAGACATTATATAAACTCCTATTATTTAGATTGATGTGAAATAATCAATTATTGGACAGTATCGTTGGACAAATAATTCCATATAAAATGATAAATACTCAAGGCAGAATATATCACCCTATTGGCATGAAGGTATAATTTTTAGGAGATTCTTTTTAGAAAGAATATTTATACTTGAGTTTCATCCGAAACTCGGTGTAATCCGTACGGGGATAAGCGACAAAATCATTGACGGTTATGGTTCCCACATCAAAACCGATCATCTGATTCTGAGAAATCTTATATTGTGAACCCACATTAAAGGTGAGTTTCCGGTTTGCAATGTCAGGAACATCTGGACATTGAGATTCCGTTGAAGCAGGTTTATTTCCTTCAACCACACCTAATCCTGCATACACCTTTAATAAATTATTTGCAAATATATAAGATACTTTTGAATTTATGAGTGAAAAGGTTGTCACCGTTTCCGTGACCGGAATATTTTGAGACAGTCCCAATCCTAAATTGAGTGAGAGTCTGAAGGGGAATGTCTGCGTCAGTGCCAACATATAAGAATTGCTTTTAAACGCACCCTCTGGATTTACATTATCTTTAAAATCCATCATCATCACATTTCCTGAAAGTCCAATTTCAATATCCTTAATTGCAAAAGCATATGAAGGACCCAGGGTAATTGCTGTTGTATAATCGTCATTCAATTGAACTCCTGCAGTATCTTCAATAACTGCTTCTCCGTCTCTTGTCATCAGACGATATCCTACACTGAGCCCCGGATATCCTTTAAAACTGAAATTAGCATTGGTTGCATAGGTTGTGCTGTGTGTAGTCTGGGCATCAAATAAATCCAGATTATTCCTGTTATTTTCAAATCCTACAGATAACATGATCTGGTTATCCATAAATTTTGTACGTCCATCCAATTTTAATGCCTGGATATCTGTTTGTACCGAAGAATTTCCAAGAGATGAGAAATTCCGGGGAATACTTTTATAAGCACCTTTAATATCAAACAAAGCTAATTGGGTACTGAATTCCAGCATATAGGCATCCGTTGCGGTTAAAGTTACATCATCAATTGCTGAATCAAAATTATGATCCGTGATAGAAGATGCAGCCCAGTAAGCAACTACTTGAGTATTATCAAACAGAGAAAGGGATGAATTCATTCCAATGACAGAATTATTTTGGTGATTATATTTTGTTTTCTCTGTACTGTCTGTCGGAATATTATTGAAGGTTCCGTACAGTTCATCTTCCATGGACGTTGTATCATCTTCGACCTGTAAATAGTTCATTCCTAATTCAAATCCCATCGGTATCGGAATGAAGAGTTTCGGTACACCTTCCCAAGAATAGGCTGTATTGACACCGAATAATTTCTGGGCAAATGTTCCTTTTACATATTCCGGAATTCCTTCGCCATTATTCTGTAGAATTGCGGGAAGCATCTCTTTGGTATTTCCATAAACTAAGGAAGTAGTAAACCCTTTATAATTAGCATCTGCAATCAGTCCCCGCACCCGGGCACCTTTTAATGTTAATTCAGAAAAGTTCGGATTATGATCTCCACCCTTTAAGGAAGCGTACGGCGTTTCAATGTTAAATTTGAACCGATCTAAAGGTTGTCTTCTTGAATCAACTTCTCTTGCCAACGGATCAAAATGTTCACTCAATGACATGCTGAATGATGCTTTGAGCAACCCTTTACTGAAAGTGAGCTTAAATTTTGGTTTTTGATTATCAAGTGGACGATTATCCGGTTGGTCCTTTCCGGAAAATGTATCATATTCAGATTCATAGTCCAAAGCGCCTTTAATTGTCGCATCGGATAAAAATGTCTTTTTGACTTCCACCTTTTTAATTGAAAACGTCCATTCATTAGTAGGGGAAGCATTTCCTAATTTATCCGAAACCGAAAATTGAATGGTGTGGGTTCCAAATTCAAAAGGACCCGGGGGAACAAATGAAATAAAATCCTGGTCCACTGATGCATCACTGGTAACATCTTCCCCGTCAATGACCAGTGAAATTGTAGATACATCTACATCGTCCTCTTCGTCATAAATGGAGATTACCACCATTTGATTTCCATCTTCATAAATTCCACCATTATCCGGCTGCATGAGAAGCACATCCGGTGCGGATGTTTCTGAAAAACGAACATATTCTATAAAATTAGCATTGTCCTCGGGATTGAAATCTGGAAGGGATGCAATATTATTGGCATCATCCGTCGCCAGTAAATAGTATTCAATACCATAAGGACCTACATCTTCAGATGGGATTTCAAATTGATAATTATTGAATTCCAAAGACATGGGTTCATATTTAAAAACTTTTTCACCCTTTACACGATAGTACACCAGAACATCTCTCACATCGACATTATCCATAACAACGGCTTCGATGATGAGTGCTTGTCCCTCAAATACCTCTTCAACAATTTGGTGAAGTATGGTTGGCTTGATGTAATCATTAGCAGAATAAACCAAAGAACCCATTAAAAGGAATAAGAGAGATAAGTATTTTTTATACACAGTCACTATACTTTAATCTCCGTTACCCTTACTTGGTTTTACCTTCATAATCACTTTTACGGAACCATCTGGATTTTCAACAACCTCAGGTTCCCCTGATAATTGTAACAGTCCATTAAGCAGTTGGTCAAAAATATCTTCGGTATTTCCTGAACCCTTACTAATGGAACTTCCCTTTAATGTTTTCCCTGCGATTTTGTCCGCTAAACTCGGATCAATTTTTCCGAGTGCCTTGGAAGCCTTACTATTTATTTTATTCATGGCTTCTTTGGACCGTTTCATATTCACAACTAATTTACCGGGGGAGGCATTTTCACCGGTAACCACAACAACTCTTTTTCCAACTTCTGTTCCTTTTGCTTTCAGAACCCCTTTACCCTTATTCATTTTTATAGAAACTTCTGATACCCAGGATTGTCCACCGTCTCCGGATACCTGAACCCCATCTTTCCCTGCAATGGTAACTTCTCCACCATAACCCAAAGCATTATTTCCCTCTGAATCCTTAGCATTTATCTGAATGTTAAAGGGTTCTCCAATATCTTTACCTCCCGGTTTATCAGGACTCAATTTTAATTTCCACTCTTCTTTGGTTTTCTTCTGCCAACTGGGAACCGCTTTTTGAGGAACAGAAATGGGTTGGCTTGGGCTTTCACCGGCGCGGGAAACACTGGTGGTCATTTCCGTTGCCAGGATGACACCGAGTTCATTCATGAACTCAACAGTTCCTTCCAACACGGTTAAGTGGGTGGTACCGTCCTTTTCAACCATGAGATTAAGTTCTGTTCCTTTTACCGATGCTACACTGGTGGGCGTCTGAATTTTAAACTTTGAACCCGTTGTAGTTTTAATGTTCATCTCACCAACGGCTACATTAATGTCTGTTTCCAATTCTCGTTTCACCGTTCGTTTTGATTTTACTGTGAACTTGGTATTTTCCCGGACCTTTATCATACTTCGGTCAAGAAACATAATGGAGCCAAATGAAGCTGCCCCTGTTTCCAGTTTATCTCCGTTGGCTAATTTCCCGCCAATTGAGGCTGCCTGCCATCCAGGATTTGTAACCATATCAATTTTAACTTCTCCTATCACTTTATTTAAAACTGCAACGGGGCGAGTAACAGCAAACATAACATTGATCCCAATACTCAAGAAAATGAGTGGGCTTAACATATGATTTTTAGAAATCTTATTCACTTCTAATCCTCAAACTCCACGATAATTTCAATCTCACCCGTGGGTGTCATAAATAAACCCGTTGGGCTGGAATCTCCCAAACTGCTTCCGTCAGCTGACAGAGCTTGTATTTTCCAATAATAAGTTGTTTCATATTCAAGAGGAGCTGCACCAGAGGTGGGATAAGTAAGCCCCGTTCCGTCAATATTCTCATTTTGATATACTATTTCCGAAAAGTCATCCGAGGATGCCACAAGAATAGAATACTTAGGAGCACCACTCACTTCTGACCAGGAAAATACCGGATTTAAATTTTCGACTTGGGTATCAATGGGTACTAACAGTTCAGGTGTTAAATCACCAGATAAAGTAAAGGATGCGATAGCACTGGGATCAGACAATGGGTTTCCATCCCCACCCAAAGAGCGAACATTCCAAAAATAAGTATTTCCGAAAACAAGCGGATCAACTCCTGCACTGGGATACTGAGTGCCGGCATCCTGTAATTCAGCTATTGACCATATAATTTCAGACATATCATCCGACGAAGAAACGGTAATTTCATATTTACCCACACCTTCGACTGTTTCCCAACTAAATTGAGGTGTTTGCGAAAAAATCTCCTCATTCATCGGGGCAATAAGATTGACAATTAATGCAGTGGATAATTGAAAAGAGGTTACATCACTCCATAACCCTCCAATACTCCCATTTTGGTCCGTAACAACTGCTCGCCAATAATAGGTAACATTTAACTCTAATGCATCCCCGCCATACTGCACACTCGTTACTCCTGATGTTGATTCCCAAACATCTGAAAAATCTTCATTTGAGCTCACCTGTATTTTATATCCAGAAGCTCCCTCAACTTCCTGCCAACTGAATGAAGGAGACGATGTTGAGATTTCTCCGCTCGGTTCTGTTAAAATCAAAGGAGGCGATTGCTCTATTTGAAAGGTTGCTCTGTCACTCCATTCCCCTATTAATTTTCCATCCTGATCTACAGTGATAACTCTCCAATAATAAGTCTGCCCGCTTTGGAAAGGAGGATCATCCGGATAGGTAAGATTGGTCATACTGACCGTGGAACTCCATGCGCTTGACATATCATCATTTGGACTTATCTCTACAAGATATCCGGACACACCTGTAACCTCAGACCAGCTGAATTGAACATTGACTACTCCCACCTCTTCACCCAAAGGCGAACCAAGCTCAACCTGGGTAAATGCAGGAGTCGTGAAAGCTGATTCCGGTTTATTACTCATCGGACTATAACTTTCATCAACAGCCTGAACACCCCACAAATAGGTAGATTCATAGCTTAAGGAAGGTTCACTCGGATAGGTCACCTCATTTGCCTCAACCAAATCACTCCAGATTATATTACCATCAAGTGATACCGCCACTAAATATCCAAAGGCACCATCCAGGGTACCCCATTTTAAAACGGGTGTTGTATTTGAAACGGTGGCATTCATGGGGGAAATTAACGATAAATCGTTTAATCCTGGTGTGCTAAACATCACAATACTGCTCTCATTTCCTAATTCAACACCATCACCATCAAGAGGAATAACTCGCCAGTAATAGGTCATGTCGTAATTTGCGACAAAAGAACTGTACTCTGTTCCACTGACAGTTTCAGAAACTACTAATTCACTTAAATCTTCAGATATACCTACATCCAGTCTATAGTTTGAAGCATTTTCTGAAACAGCCCATTTGAAGACTGGTAATAAGGATTCTATAGACGTATTTACCGGTTCAAATAAATCTATGGGAGCCACAGATGTTGTTGAGAAGTTTGCTGAAATACTTTGGGCATCAGGATAGGGCGCGTCCTCTTCATTCAAGGGATATACATTCCAATAATATGTTGTTGCATAATTTAAACTGACGGCATTATCGGGATAATTAATGTTGGTACCTTCCACGGTGGCAGTCCAGATAATGGTTAAAATTTCCTCATCCTCTGCTAAATTTACAGTATATTTTGAAATCCCTTCTACGGTTGACCACGAAAATGAGGGAATGAGTCCGGGAATTTCCTCACCAACCGGTGAACTTAAAGTGGGAGATTGAATAGGATCCGGAGTTTGAAAACTTCCTATTGGACTTTTAACCTCTTCTCCAAATGAATTCCCTTCGGCACCCAAGGGTATAACTTGCCAAAAATATGCGACTCCTCTGGAAAGATTCATCGCATCCTGGGGATAGGTAATATTTACTTCAGCGACATTTGTTCCCCAAACAGGGGATGCTAATTCCTCATCGGTTCCTACAGATATTGAATATTGAGAAGCCTGGGAAACAGCGTTCCATGAAAAAGTTGGTGTGAGAGATGCTACCTGTTCTCCTAACGGTGAATTTAATGTAGGAGGTTCGATGGATTCTGTCTGAAAGAATCCAGCCTCACTGGGCTCACCAAACGGATTTCCGTCTCCATCAATTCCTTGTACCCGCCAATAATAGGTTGTTCCCCAATTTAACACATTGTCCGGTTGTCCTGTGTTCGTTCCCGAAACTGTGGTTGACCAGACAATGTTCGACATATCCTGAACCGGACTTACGGAAACTTCATAAGTTGCTGAAGGCGGGTCTGTAGCTCCCCAAGTAAATAGTGGACCATCAAGGATTAGTGGTTTTGTTATGTTAGGTGTTTGAATTAACACCAAATTTCCAGGAATCCCATGGATTGTTCCGGCCTTTAAAGCAATTACCCTGGCATAATAAACCATACCATATTCCAACGACGGAGCAGAACCAGGATAGGTAACCGGGAAATTGGTCACCGGGTCCGAAATCCAGATAGGGTCAGATTCATCCGCATCTGCCGTCACAATTATTTGATAAGCATCTGCCCCGGTTACAGCAGTTGTTAAATTGAATTTTGGTTGAACCTGACACAACACCTGCCCAATGGACAATATAATGAACCAAAAAATAATTAACCTAATTTTATAGATTATTCCCATTAGAATGTCACCGTTATTTTAGGTTGTTCATCCGCTCCCGGTTGATTACCGGTAGTAAATCTAAACACAGTTCCAATATCACCAAAGGGTGTACCTCCCTGGTACGCTTGTCCTTGTACAAAATAGACTGTGTTAAAATCCAGGTTAACATCCCCAGGGGTAAGTGTATATGGAAGAGATGCTAAGATATCAGATTCCCATATAATTTCTGACATTTCTTCAGTTGATGCAATTTTTATACTGTAACCATCAGCATTCTCAACCATAGAAGCCAGAGAAAAAGTAGGTAAATTTGGTGTTTCATCACTAATGGATGCAGTAACAACGGGAATGGTTAAATCCAACCCTTCAACGTTAAATACAAAGGTGCTGTAATTGTTCAAATTACCCATAAGCAAATCATCACCGTCAAGTGCAATAATTTTCCAAAAATAAGAATTCCCTTCCGCCAATAAAAATTCTGAAGCATTCAATTGATAACTGTTTGAATTAATTTTTACCGAAAAATCCGGACTTTCGGCGGATGTGTTTTCACTGTAAAATAACTGAAATTCGAATGCCGGGATACCGGTTGGAGCTTCCCAACTGAATACTGGGGTTAATGAATTAACAGAACTTCCTTCTGATGGTGAAGAAAGAACTATGGGATCTACAGAAAAATTGAATACATCCAAATATTCATCCGCGGTTCCCATATAATTATCATTTTGATCTAAAACAATTACCTTCCAGTTATAAGTTCCTCCCGGTGCAAGTGCCTGAGCGTCACCGGGATATGTAAAGGTCTCTGAAGTTACATTTTGAATAAAAATTGGATTTTCAACCTGACCATCATCAGCTAACGAAATTCTAAATTCATATCCGCCAACACCATCAGGACCATCCCAAGTAAATTCGGGTGTAAGTGATGGTACAGATGTACCTGCACCAGGTTCCTGTAGCTGGAGAGGAGCAATGGCAAAACCAAAAACCTCTTCTGACCAGGCTCCGGGTATTGGTTCTAACGGATTGGCCCTTACTTTCCAGTAATATTGAAAAGATGGTAGCGGAATCAACGCAGGAGCATCTGCAGAATAAGTGTATGAAGAATTATTTAAGACCGCATTCCAAATTGGGATCTCTACCAAGGGGTCTTCCCTATCACCAAACCAGATTTCATAATTCATAGCTCCAACAACCGGAGCCCAAGTAAATGAAGGAAGGATTCCTGGTTCAATTACACCTTGTCCGGGGGATATTAATTGTGGTGATTTTCCAAATTTAAATATCCAAATTTCACTTACTGCTGGATCAATTACATCCCAACCATATAGCCCATCCTCATTATAGGTGGATACCTGCCAAACATATTCGCGACCATTGGCAAAAGGATCAGCTTCTGGAGGATATATCCAACTAATATTATCCTGACCACTAATGTGAGTGTGGTCAATGTCCCAATCATTTGTCCAATGAGTTAGGTTATCCATCGCCTCTTCCTTGCTCTGTCCTTCTTCCACCAAACAAATCCGGATATTGTATAAAAATTTTATACCAGAAGCTGTTCGCAATGAATACCAAGAAAATGTTGGATTTGTTACTTCGATCACACTCTCATCGGATGGAATAAATAATAGAGGTGGAACAGGGATTACAATTCTCCATTCATGGTAGAGTGTTTCAACAGGAGGAGGATCAATAAAATACAGTTCATCATCGTCACTCCAATACTTAGCCTGCAATTCTACTATTAGTTCATAATCTCCAGGCGGTAGTGTACCTGTACGGGAAACAATATCATTGAATTCCGGACCAGAACCTATGTCAACATTTAGCTCCTCAATTCGGGAATAGTCATTATTGTAAATGTTTTCTCCACTGTGTGAGGCTAAATATCCATGGCCATTTTCTCCATCCCATTGCTTGGTACCCACTCGGGTACGTCCGGTCATTATTGTACCAGGGGTTATGGATGAGTTTGAAATCTGTAACCTATACACAATCCTGTATTGAATCGAAGAGGGTTCATTATTAGTTACTCTTACCCAAAATATTTGCTGGTCCCAACCAAACCTGGAAATCATCTGGGGATTATCATTAGGATGCAACACCATAGTAACATTCGGTCCATCCTGCCCCAATAGAGGACCAGAGATCATAAATAATACTAACCATCCATAGAAAATCCGTGGCCAGATTTTTCTTATTTCCATAATCATTTTTACAGTTTTTATGTTATGCAAATTAATCATAATCAAGCAGGAAATACCTCACTTTCCAGTACCCTAAGAATCATTAGTATTATTTCATCGAAAGAATCAAAATCCTGCATCCCGTAATTGTAAAGATTCCATGTAAGCGGATCACCATTCAAATAAACATATCCCGGTTCCAACTGTAAAATCCAATATAAAGCTCCCGAACCCTCATCAGAAATATCAGACAGGTCACCCTTTGCATAATAAGATTTGGCCATGAGTAATTTTACGTCATTTACATTTATGGTTACATCATTTTCAAATTCTTCAGGCATTCCGCTGGAAAATATCCAATGTCCAATTTCAATCGCTAAGTTTATTTGAGCAGTATCAATGGGTATTTCATTGCCCAATTCAAAGTAGGACGACATTAAGCCAACACTTGTACCAAAACTGTACAATACATAACCCTGGCTTATGATAAAATTATCTCTTGCGATATCCGCGTTCAAAAGGCGCAAGTTACACCAACCAATGCCTGTATGAATGCTACCATAAGTTGAATGAATCAGAAGTGT
>CAZBBE010000042.1:0-11456 GCA_964489755.1 uncultured bacterium
ATATTTCTTTTTTAGACCATAGCTGTTCCAAGTTCTGATCATAGGAACCGGTTTCAGCTGTCTGGTCCAGATGTAGGTATTTTGTCCATCGGGCCTTCCGAATAAAGGAATTAGCTGCATTAAGTTGGATACGATAGAGATAGCTCGTAAATGCTGCTTCAAATCGAAAGTTGTGTAAAGATTTAAATAACTTGATGAATACATCCTGTGCAAGATCTTCTGCATCCATAGGATCTTTGGTAAATTTGAGAAAAAATTGATAGGTCGTTTGAAGGTGCCGCCTGACCAACTCGTCATACGCAGATTGATTGCCTTCCTGAAATTGTTTAATAAGTTCATGATCATTTTGCATTTCATTTATCCTTTTAGACATCCTTCTCTGCTAAAGGTTAAATAAATATATTTATAATTTTATTATAATAAATAAAGAAAATATTCATAGTATTTAACACAGCAATTTACCTGTATCATATTTTGATTTCAGTTAATTTTCTGACATGAATTATACTCATGGAGAAGAGTTTAGAGCAACATCAGATCAGACTGAAGCTATTTGCCATGATCCTGCTCCGCTAATGATCCTTGCGGGTGCAGGAACAGGTAAAACCACAACACTTCTCTATCGATATATTTATTTGATTGAGAATTTAGGAATAAAACCTGGACATATTCTTGCCATTACATATACAGAAAGAGCCGCACGGGAATTGACAGACCGTCTGGTGAAAAAAATAGGAGAACAGGTACGGGATTCAACAATTAGTACGTTTCATTCTTTTTGCTACAGTTTAATTCAGGATTACGTATCATCTGAAAATAAACTGCAATTGATCGAGGAAAGTGAATCGATTTATCTCATTTTAAGTAATTTTGATAGTTTACGTCCATACCACTCGGAAGAGTTTCCCCTCAATCCCCATAAAGCTGTTGGCGAAGCGATACCATTTATAAACAGATGCAGGGATGAAATGCTTGCTCCTGAAGATTTGAATGTAAATTTGATAGCTGATTCACTTACGTCATCTGAGCAAAAAAATCAATTGAAAGATATCCGAAATATCTATGAATTCTATCAAGATATAAAAAAGAGTCAGGGTCTAGTTGATTACGGTGATATGATTGTTCAAGCATGGTCACTATTAAAAAATGATCCATCAATATTGGCCCAAATACAAAAAAAGATAAAACATATCATTATTGATGAATTTCAGGATAACAATTACTCTCTTAATCAGGTCATTGGGCTGATCGGCGACAAGAATAAATCAATCACTGTAGTTGGAGATGATGATCAAACCATTTATAGTTTTCGGGGAGCCAGTAAATATAATCTGGATTTTTTTCGAAAAAGATATCAATCCCATCCGAAATACCTCAGTGTAACATTGGGCACATCTTTCCGTTCTCATCAGCAGATTTTAGATACTGCAAATGATGTGATTAAAAATAATTCTGAAAGAATTGAAAAGAATCTGGTCTCATTTGATTATTTAACCGGACCAAAACCTAAACTCATCTATGCAGAAATGGATGTTCATCCTGAGATCATTCTAAATATGGTTAAAGATTTCATTTCAAAAGGTTACCCTTTAAAGGAAATAGCTGTCCTTTGCAGGTCAATAGCCAGAGCAAAATTATTGCTTCAATATTTTCGTAGGTCACGGATTCCTGTCACAAATCGATTTATTCAATACTTTGAAATTGATTCCATTAAAACCATGAACGCCTGGTGCCAGGTTGTGGGAAAAGGATCGTATGAGGATTCAGCATTTTATCATTTGATGGAGAAAAATATAGGAATCAATGAATCCGTTAATTGGTTTCATGGTGTAAAAAGAAGGAGCAAATATTCTGTAATAGATCAAATACTCAGACACAATAGAGATTCCGCATTACCGAAAAAAATGGTTCATCTTATACAGGTGGTCAAATCGTTACAAAGACAATCCAAAAAAAAATCTGCAGGAGAAACCATTTGGGATATTTGCGTTCAAACTGAATTGCTGAGACCATTAATTGAGCGATATGATTATTTTGATCAATTATCACTGATTAATGTGGGAAATTTTATTAAGAAAGCTCAGCAATTTTCATCCCGTGACAAAAAAAATCGAGGAATAGGGGAATTTAATCTGTATTTGGAAACGCTCATGGAAACAGGTGGGCTTTCTGTCCAATATCCTGAGGATAATCGTAAACCGGACACCATAACCGTAAGCACCATTCATGGTGTAAAGGGTGGTGAATTTTCAATTGTATTTTTACCATTTAATCGTAGTGCCAGTTTCCCCACAAACTTCAAAAAAGACCAGATAATCAGCAAACCACCAGATGAATGGATGCATTATACATCCCACACAAATCTGTCATCGAAAGAACACCATTATGAGGAAGAAAGGCGTTTGTTTTACGTTGCTATAACAAGGGCAAAAAAGCATTTGATCTTATTAGCACCAAAAAAAGCAACATCCATTTTCATAAAAGAATTGGATAAAACACTAATCGAAGAGGAAAAAATGGAATCAATAAAAACTGAGAAATCAATAAATGTGTCAAAAAACAGTTTAAGAGAGGTGTATGAACAAAAATTGCAGAATTCTCTTGCTAAAGATAATTTTGATCGAGCGGAAAATATGGTATCAGCCTTGAGGATTATCAGGGATTTAGATAAAGGTATTCCTTTTAAAACTGAAAACTATGAAGATTGGGAAAAAGAATTACTCTCTGATATGGAAACATATGATGTAAATCCAGATACGGATGACTTGTATCTTTCTGCAACAGCAATAGAAACTTATCAGAAGTGTCCTTTAAAATACCGACTTTCCTTTCAGGATAAAGTGCCAGAGTCTGCCAGTAAACCCCAAATGGCTTTTGGAAGTATTATCCATAAGGTGTTGCAGCGGTTTCATGAACCAGAGAAAAAACTAACGGAGGAAAGAATTTTACGACTGCTGGAAGAAGAATGGAAACAGGACGAATTTGATTATTCTGCGAGGGAAGAGAAATTTCTTGAACAGGGAGAGAGTATTTTAAAAGAATATGTAAAACGAACGGATGAAAATCCGCCATCTGTGCTATCAAGGGAACACCCCTTCAAATTTTCTGTGGATAATAAAATTTTTATTCGTGGTAAAATAGACAGGATTGATGAAACAGAAAATGGATATTCCGTTATAGATTATAAAACAAGCAAAACTCCGTCTCCGGCTAAAAAAAATATACAGTTAGCAGTTTATTGTCTTTATCTGGCACAGGCTGTGGAAGAAAAAATAAAGGGCATCCCGTCCTCAGCAAGTTTATATTTTCTCAGGGAAACGGAAGAGCCATTATTCTCTCATTCATTTACTAATGATGAATTGAATGAAACAAAAAATATTATATTAGATATTGCAGAGAAAATTCGAAGAAACCTGTTTGAGCCAGAAAAGGGTTACCATTGCAACTGGTGTGATTACAAGCACTTGCTTTGTCCTCTGTGGAAAACGAGGGTATAATTATTTTGCAGGTTTATCTACGGATGACCTGTATTTCGTAATTGTTTTAGACAGGCACACAGAATTTGGAACCATATGTATTTCACCATCATTTTCGATGGTTGTATATCTTAGGTCTATTTCGGTTATTTTCCCCTCACACCCCGTAATAATCACATTGTCTCCGATATCGTACGGTTTATATAAAATAACCATAATTCCCGCTAAATAATTTGAAAGAGCATCCTTGAACGCAAAACCAATCGCAAATCCGGTTAAACCCAGACTCGCAACAATTGCAGAGACGTCTATTCCAAGTGTCCCTAAAGTAGTTACAATTCCCATGACAACAAGTATGATGTTTGATGTAGAGCCCATCAGCTTGTAGATTTTAAACGTGCTGGGATTTTTAGACTTTCCTATTCGTATAATCAATCTTTTTAAAATCTGACCTGTTAGAAAAAAACCGACAAGGACAGCTCCAACTGAAAATATCTGAGCTGGATAGTCTTTCAAGTTATTTAAAAAAGTTTCCATAAAATTCTCTTTTAGTTAAATGTTGCTGCGGACCATCATAAATTCTATTTTCCCAATAAATTGATCTGCCTTTATGTATACTCTTTTTGGAAAATAAAATACAGAGTCAACTTCTGTTTCTGTAGGAGGTGAAGAATAGTTTGATGTTACGAAAAAAACGTTTGCAATAGTGGAATCATTCTCCACTGTTACAATTGTTGTATCCCGATTGGACCCAGCATAATCTGATACTATCAGGCTTGTAATCACTTTGTGGAGGGTGTCCGAAAGGGATAAATTCAGTTCATAAGAATCCTCTGAAGAGTATTTGTCACCATTTAGAGAATAAGTGAAAACGTTCTGTGTGTTGATGACAACAGGAAAATTTTCAACCAGTCCGTATTCGGTTTCAGGTGGACCAACACAACCGATACAAAAGAATAACCATAGGATGGAAGGAGTAATCCAAATTAAACGAAAACTATTCATTAAACTCAGTTATCTCCTCTAAAAGTTCAATTTCAGATTTATCAATAAATTCCTGGGGTAGAGACTTAGTTGTTTTAGCGCCAAGCTTTTTAATTGTTTCTGTCCGTTTGATTAAATTCCCCTTTCCAGAACTCAGTTTATTCATGGCATCATCATATTTTTTGCTGGATTGTTCAATGGATTTTCCAATTCCCTTTAGATCATCCACGAAATTGCAGAATTTATCATAAAGAGCACCGGACTGTCGCGCAATTTCCAAGACATTTTTTTTCTGACTTTCCTGCTGCCACATATAGGACACTGTGCTCATGGTTGCTATTAAGGTAGTTGTGCTAACTAAAATAATATTTTTAGATAAAGCAAAATTGTATAGGTCAACATCATTCTGGAAAGCAAGAGTCATGGCCGGTTCTATCGGAACAAACATCAAAACATAATTGGGAGAATTAATACTGTATAATTTGGGATAGTCCTTCTTGGCAAGTTCCTTGATGTGAGATTTTATGCTGTCGCTATGTTTTTTTAGGAAAAGCGGTTTTTCTTCCTCATTTTCTGCATTTACAAATTGTTCGTATGCAGTTAATGAAACTTTTGAATCAATAATGAGGTTTCTATTTTCAGGTAGGATGACAACACAATCCGGTTGTTTTCTATTTCCTTCCTCATCCTCAAGAGAAACCTGCATTTCAAAATGAATTCCTTTTTCCAGACCTGATTTTTTCAGCAGGACTTCCAACCTAAATTCTCCCCAATCGCCCTGCGTTTTACTGTCACCTTTCAGCGCATTGGTAAGATTAACGGCATCCGCACTAAGTTGTTGATTTAGTTCAGTCAGATTATTGATTTGTTCTTTTAACCCGGTTCTTCCCTTTAATTCATTTTCATATTTTTCCTGTACAGATTTTTCAAAGGATTTTATCTTTTCTCCCAAAGGGTCAAGGATCTTATCGAGATTTTCCTTATTTTGTTTTACAAATTTTTCTGATTTTTTTTCCAGGATTTCATTTGCCAGATTTTCAAATTCGGTTTTTAACTGGTCATGCTGTTCTTTTAGCCGTATTTTTTCTTTGTCTAACCGTACATTCAGGTTGGATAAATTTTCATCTTTTTTGGCAATTTCCGAGTTTAAATCAATGATAAGGTTGTCCTTCTCTTTTATTTCCTTTTCAACCGATTCTAATCGAGATTTTTCAACTTCGTACAGGTCTTTAGAGACATAATTTTTATACCCATCTAAATCAGTGCTTATACCTTTTTTATTATTGAAATAGATAAATGCAATAATCCCTCCGATGATAATCCCTACTACTATTTGCATAATTTGGATATTTTCCATTAAAATATCAGATGCCCAAAAGGTCCAGAATAAGTCGAATGACTGCACCTGAGGCACTGTTTTTATGCGTGTAGGATTGTTCTTCTGCACCCCAGGCTGTTCCGGCAATATCAAAATGAACCCAAGGGATGTCATCTCCAACAAATGCTTTCAAAAATGCACCCCCAGCAATACTTCCTGCTTGTCCCGGTGCACCAATATTTTTTACGTCAGCAATTTTAGATTTTACCTGTTTACAATATTCATCCCAAAGAGGGAATTCCCATACTTTCTCCCCAGTGGACTTTGAAGATTCCTTGATCCTTTTAATTAAAGTATCATCGGTTCCCATAATTCCCGTTGCAATATGCCCGAGCGCGACTAATACAGCACCGGTAAGAGTAGCGAAATCTAAAATGTATTCAGGTTCATAATGTTTGCTCACATAAGACAGAGCATCAGCCAGGATAAGACGCCCTTCTGCATCTGTATTTAATACTTCGATTGTTTTTCCGTTGTAAGCAGTTAGGATATCGCCGGGTTTATAGGCTTTAGCTCCCGATAAATTTTCAGTAGAAGAAATAGCTCCAACAATGTTCAAACTTGGCTTTAATTCAGCGATCGCATTCATTATACCCAAGACAACTGCGGAGCCGCACATATCATATTTCATTTCATCCATTTTATTTGATGGCTTAATGGATATTCCACCACTGTCAAAAGTGAGTCCCTTACCCACAAGGCATATCGGTTTTTCATTTTTTTTCCCACCAAAATACTCAAGAAGAATAAATTTAGGCGGTTCATCACTGCCTCGGGCAACCCCGGCTAATGCACCCATTCCCATTTCTGTAAATTTTTCTCGTTCAAAAACTGTACACTTCATTACACCCTTTTTGGCAATTTCCTGTGATCTTTCAGCCAAATAGGTAGGAGTGGTTATATTGCCAGGATGATTACCTAGGTCCCGTGCCAAACATACAGATTGTGCTGCAGCTATTCCTTTTGTTATTCCAGAATTATCTCCATTTAAAATAGTGGCACTCTCAATAAAGACAGTTTTTTCGTCATCGTCCTCCTGAGTGAAATAATCGCAAAACTGATAGCTTCCCATTATCAGTCCTTCTGTTAATGCACGACTGTATGTTTCATCTGTTTTGTCATTAAAGGATTCAACACAAAGGGATGGACATTTTTCTTTCAGGGCAAATTTTGCAGCACTACCACCGGCTTTTCGCATGGATTCAGTGTTAAATTTTTCCTTGTCTCCCAATCCCAGGAGAAGATATCTTATGTTTTCTCCAAAGAATTTGTGACTCTCTCCTTCTTTTCCCCTAATTCCTCCACATTTTATTCCCTTTTTGACAATATTTTTTAAATGTATATTAATGTCATCACCAATTTTTGTCATGGTGTGGTCTTTAAAAATTCCGAATACAATCAGACCAACAGGTGATTCTGTCCAAGATGTAATAGTGGATTTTACATTTGTTAAATATGCCATATTATTTTCTCTATATTAATTTGTTTACAGGGGAAAGTAAAAATTTACACTATATTTGTGAAATTTCTAAAAGGTCTTCTGTCTAAAAAAGAATAACAACCCGTATTTCTTCCAGTTCAAACCAGTCCCAGAAATTGGTTCGGTCTAATTTGAGTATCCCGTCCTTAAAACTGAACCTGACCCGTTTTCGATACAGGGATTCCGTAAACCACTGGGAATTTTCCCTTTTATAATAAATTGCCACAAATGGAGGACTTGTTTCCCTTAATTCAGGAATAAAATACGTGCAAATCTCTTCGTTAAATTCCCCTTCCTTTGTGATAAATTCAACTTTGGTGAAATGATATACCCGTTTTGTTAAAGTAGTATAATCCTGGAAGGGTAGGAAGGATTGAGCATTAACTTTACATGTAATGACTAAAAGAAATAAGAAAAGATGGATTTGAGTTGTACATCCGGATAATATCTTCACTTATTGACCATATCTGTTATAATATATATTCGATTGAAAAAATAATGTTCAGCCTAAAAAAATGACAATGCTGGGTTTAATCTAAAGATGATTAAACATTTTATGGTTAGCCCTATGATTTATCTAAAATGGATGTCACATCTTTTAACTCGGGAAATTCTCCTGTTTTTTTCTTTGAATAGATCAATCTCCCATCCTTTTCCACCTCATACACGCCTCCACCGGAAGGAATTAACGTCAGTGATTTGATATCCGTTCCATATTTTTCCAAAAGTTCAGAAGCCATCCTGGCTGCTCTTGGTAAATAATTTCAGACGTTACAATATTCAATCGATAGTTTCATTGTATTCTACATCCTGTAGTTTGGTTGAAAAGTATAAATCTCAAGGATAAATATTACATAAATATTGAGGTTTTGTCCTAAGACGCAAGCAGAAATTATTGGAGAAGATATTTGTAAATTATATTGGGAACGGGTATAGTTTGATTCAGGTTATAATTAAATGCTACCAGAATAATGGTTGCCTGCACAATGAGTTCCGTTCTTCCTTTTATAAAAACACCTGTTAAAAGATCGAAACTTTTCGTCCCAACTTTAGAAACAGCCAAACCAATTTCCAGTTCCTCCGGATGATGAATTTGAGAAAAATAATTCACATCCACTGATGCTAAAATCACACCCAATTCCGAGTCCCATCTTTCATTGACAAATCCTAATTCATTCAGCCATTCCATACGGGCAGTTTCCATATAGGAAAGATAGGCAGCATGATTTATATGGCGCAATCCGTCCATATCTCCCCAGCGGGTATGAGACTTTGTCCAGAACTTATAATCTTCATGCGGTACTTTTTCGGTCATAATATTTGCTAATTCATATTATTAAAATTACTTAATCTTAGCTTTCTTTTTGGTAAAATATTTTAATGGTAAGTAAAATAATTGTAATCGTTATTGGAGGAATATTTGTCATTATAGGCCTTATTATGCTTGTTACTCCTGGACCGGGAATAGCATTCCTTGCCCTGGGTATGGGAATTTGGAGTACTAAATTTCCTACTATCAAGAGATATATGTATAGAGTAAAGAAAAAAATTAAAGAGAGGTCAAAAAAATGACAAAGCCCCGGTTGAAAATCCGGGGCTTTGTTTTTGTAATGCTGACCTCACACAGAAATCAACTCATTCATACGCTATTGAGTCATCCCTGCGGAGGTCAGCGTTCTAATTGATTTAGACAACTGATCACCTCCTCTATAGTTAATTGACGGAATACACACATTACAATATGTTTAGGCGACTTCATTCATACCTTCATAAAATTCTTCATCCTCCTCACTAAAATTTTTCACTTCCTTAACGGTACCGTCCTCCCTATGGTAAAACCATTCTTTAACTTGATTTTGATTCTCATCATAAGTCCCTTTATTTCTGATTTCACCATTTGACCAATAAGTAATCCATTCACCGGTTTTTTTATTATCAGTGTAGGTGCCTTCCTGCATTAGTATCCCATCGTCAAAATATTTCCTCCAAAAACCCTGTTTTATATCTCCGTCTAATACACCTTTTTCATCAACATTCCCATTCTGATAATAAAAAATCCATTCTCCTGATACTTTGCTTTCTTTAAGAATCCCCTCCTTGAATATGTTACCATTTTCATAATAAATGATCTGCCTTCCGTTAAGGATAGCATTTTTATAAAATCCTTCCTCATGAACCGTACCGTTTTCATAATAAAATTGGTATCTGCCATTTAATATTCCTGCTGCATAGGTTTTAATTTCCATTATCTGTCCCAACCTTCCATACCGAATCCATTCGCCGTGTTTTTTCTTTTTGTAATAGGTTCCCTCCACTACGATTTGACCAAACTTGTTTTTTTCGACATATTTTTGTTCAAGCATAAAATATTTTCCTCACATTTAGAGTAAGTATTATAGAATTCACCCCTAAGTTAATTTTTTCTATTCATTATTAAAAACAAAAATCGGAGTGAAAAAATGAAATATTATTTTTCAGGTTTCATCATTCCCCACTGTATCACAAAGGAGTGGGTTAATTTATTTAATTCTCGATAGTAATAATCCCCGTATTATTCGTGCGAACCCAATATCCTCTCCCCGGTTCAAGGCTATCTGCATTTGAGTAGCCTTGGGGGGTAAACCTATAGACCGTGCCAGGAATTATAATTCCATCCGGGTCTTGAATAGCAGAAACATTCAAAGGATTTGTAATTCCCGAGATCAAATTCCATCCTTCGTTTAAACTGATTGTTAGAGCATTGACCGGAGTACCAACAATAGTTGTACTGCCAGAAACAGGGAATCGCAACCAAAATCCTTCTCCAAAGGTCAGATATGTTTCAGAAATGTAGCCGCTGTTAAAAGAGAAAAGTGTTCCCTCAATTGATTCGGGAAATAGGGCCGTATATGATGCATCTTCTACATCAAGCGGTAAGCCGAGTAAATTCCATTCTGACTGATATACAATTGTTATCTCGTTACTATCAAGTCGATGATAAAGAAATAAAAAGGCATCCGACTTGATTTGCTCAAAGTACTCATTTGGTCCGCCAATCCAGTTTCCATTAACCGTACCCCAATATTCATGCAGCAACCCTTCTTCTGCATAGAGTTCATTCAGAATTCCCATTTCATTTAAACGATCATTGATCAGATTAGAGCCATATACAATGGGTAATGCGATATCAATGGTGAACGGAAATCCAGAGTTAAATGGGACTATGGGGTCTGCTGTACCATGAAATAAAACAGTAGGGACATTATCATCATTATCGATCCAGTCCAAATCACCTATTGCGCCCCAACAAGACGCCAATGCCTTTGGTCTACTATAATGTACATATTCATTTCCTTCACAATCTATACATCCTAAATCAGGGTCAAATCCGCCACCATACGTCGCTTCCGGTCTCTCTGCTTCATCCAAGTATGAAAGATGTAAACCAATAATGGAACCAGCACTGGTTCCCCAAATAAATATATTATCGGGATCTATTTTCAATTCTTCATGAAATTCCTTTAGATAACGAACTGCGGCACTGGCATCCTGAACACCCCGATAAACTGCTCGTTCGCCACTATAACTGCTAAAGATATTTAACCCCAACCTGTAATTAATACTTACGGCTACATACCCTCTTTTTGCTGATGCAATTGATAGAGCTACAACATCATCCAACTCATTATAGCCTGAAAAAAATGCACCTGTGTGAATAAATATAATGACAGGTCGACTTGTCAATGTATCATCCTCAGGTTCATAGATATCCATATCCAAGTCAATATCTATGGTATTCCATTCAAAGAGATAAATAAAGGGTAAGTCTGGAGCATTGCCAAAGACAACGTCCTCCGTTATCGTCACATTTTCAAAGACTTCATCCAAATAGCGTATATCTTGTGATAAACAAATTGAAAAGAATATAAATAATATTATCTTTTTCACTTTTTAATTTACCCCACCCCCACTTTTTTTAAAAAGAGGTGGCTAAAATATCCCAATGCATCAAAATAAAGTTGCATTAAATAAAATATATTTACCATTGAAAATCTTCATCAACGAGTTTCCATAAATACCAGCAGGCAACAGTTCTAAAAGGCTTCCATTTTTCTGCATTTTTGATCATATAGTCTTTATCTGGGAGAAAATCTATATT
>CAZBBE010000043.1:0-11285 GCA_964489755.1 uncultured bacterium
ACCGTCACACTTTTCGCTAAATTGCGAGGCTGGTCTATATCACCTCCTCTCAAGAGTGCTAAATGATATGCTAAAAGTTGAAGGGGAATGGATGCGGCAATGGGAAATATATGAGAATGAGTAGAGGGGATCTCAATGAGAAATTCAGATAATTTTTCTAATTCTCGGGTTTTTTTGTCCGTCAAAACAATAATACGTCCTTTACGGGATTTGACTTCTTGAATATTGGATAATACTTTTTCATACGTCTGATCGTGGGGTGCAATAAAAACCACGGGTAATTTTTCATCAATTAAAGCAATGGGACCGTGTTTCATTTCCGCTGCGGGATAACCTTCAGCATGGATGTAGGAAATTTCCTTCAATTTTAAGGCACCTTCCAATGCAACGGGAAAATTCAATCCTCTCCCGAGGTAGAGGAAATTATCTGCATATTCCGTGCTCCGTGCCACACTTTCAATCTGGGATGTATCTGAAAGAATTGATTTTACCACTGTACCAAGACTTGATAGAGATTCGGCAATCTTTATACCGCGAATTTTGGGGAAACCTTTTATTCTCCCCAGCAGTAGAGCAAACATGTTTAACACGGTTACCTGTGCTGTAAAGGCTTTTGTTGATGCAACCCCGATTTCAGGTCCTGCATGGGTGTATATACCATGATCGGTTAATCTAGCAATACTGCTCCCAACTACATTGCATATTCCTAATGTGAGAGCGCCATACTCTTTTGCTTTTTTAATGGCAGCTAATGTATCTGCTGTTTCTCCTGACTGACTGATTGCCAGTAACACCGTTTTATTATCAATGATTGATTTTCGATAGCGAAATTCCGATGCATACTCTACATGAACAGGAATTTGAACATACTCTTCAATTAAATATTTTCCTATGAGTCCTGCATGCCACGATGTCCCGCAGGCAGTGATGTATAAACGGGAAGTATCCAGAATTCTGTCCATGCAATCACGGATTCCTCCAAGGTGTGCTGTCCCTTCTTCCACCAGAAGTCTACCTCGCATAGTGTCCATAATCGTATGCTGCTGATCATGAATTTCCTTTAGCATAAAATGGGGAAAATTGCCCTTTTCAATCTGCTCCACAGTTATATCAAGTTGTGTCACCACTTTAGAAATGACCTTATTCTCATGAATTTTTTTTATTTCATGACCCTTTGGTGAAATGGTAACCATTTCTCCTTCTTCAAGAAAAATAACATTCCGGGTATGTTCGATGATAGGAGTAGCATCACTAGCTATAAAATATTCATCTTTTCCCACTCCAAGAACAAGGGGGCTTCCATATCGTGCAGCTACAATTGTATCCGGGTCATCTTTGGAGATAACGACAATACCATAAGCACCAACCACCTCCTGAAGCGCAGCTCTTACGGCATCGGAAAAATTTAGCCCGTCATTTTTATATAACGAGGAAATCAGTTGTACTAACACTTCCGAATCCGTTTCGCTTACAAGTTCAATCCCTTCATTCTCTAATGCTGTTCTCAGGACATCATGGTTTTCTATGATCCCATTATGAATCAAGGCAATGGATTCTGTATGGTCAAGATGAGGATGGGCATTTACATCATTGGGTTCACCGTGGGTTGCCCAGCGTGTATGTGCTATACCGATATTACCTCTCAAAGTTGAATCCATCAATGCGGCTTCCAGTTGTTTGATTTTTCCCGCTTTTTTAATTAAATCAATGGACCCATCACCAATAACGGCGATTCCTGATGAATCGTAACCTCGATACTCCAGCCGTTTTAATCCATTAATGAGGATTGGAATAGCATCTTTTGTACCATAATATCCTACAATTCCACACATATTTAACCTATATTATTATTTTTATTCTCTCTGAGGAAAATCACTTGATAGAATATAAGTAAGTCTTTCTGATTCCTGATAAATAAATTATTTCTCAAATTACGTATAATATTTGAATTAGTTTCACTAACAATTTCTAAAATTATTCCCATTCAATGGTTCCCGGAGGTTTTGAGGTTATATCATAAACCACCCGATTGACTCCGGAGACCCTATTCACAATTGCATTGGAAATTTTAGACAATACTTCTCCTTCAAATTGATACCAGTCTGCTGTCATTCCGTCATGGCTGGTGACAGCTCTTAACCCAATCAAATTTTCATAGGTGCGTTTATCTCCCATGACCCCCACTGTCTGAACAGGAATCAGAACACAAAATGCTTGCCAAATTTCATCATAGATTCCCTCTTGTTTCAAAATGTTTATAAACTCCGCATCAGCATCCCGAAGAATATCTAACCGTTTTTGAGTGACTTTTCCAATCACCCGTATAGCAAGCCCGGGACCAGGGAAGGGATGACGGTACACCAGGTCATGAGGGATTCCCAGATCCAGTCCGACTTTTCTAACCTCATCCTTAAATAAATCCCGCAGTGGTTCAATGAGTTGAAAATCCATTTTGTCCGGCAAACCACCCACATTATGGTGACTTTTAATTACAGCACCATGACTGCCGGCTTTGGCGAAACCGCTTTCCACTACATCCGGATAGAGCGTTCCTTGGGCTAAAAAATCAATTTTCCCCTGTTCATTTGCAATTCGTTCAAAACTGCGAATAAATTGCTCCCCAATAATTTTTCGTTTCTCTTCCGGGTCAATCACTCCTATTAATTTTTGTAAAAAGTGTTCAGACTCGTCATAACATTTCACCTGAAATGGTAGAATGTCATTCAGTCTACTAATACATTCGTCAGCTTCATTTTTTCTCATCAGACCGTGGTCAATAAGTACTCCTACCGTTCTTTCTCCAATTGCCTTTCCCAGTAGCACTGCCACGACAGTGGAATCCACTCCGCCGCTCACGCCCAATAAAACTTTTTTATTTTCCGTCAGAGTACAAATTTTATCAACTTTCTCATCAATAAAATGTCCCGTTGTCCAATCCGGCACACATTGGGTAATCTTAAAAAGAAAATTGTTCAATATTTGATTTCCGGCTTCAGTGTGAGCAACTTCCGGATGGAACTGTGTGGCAATTCGAGTTTCATTTTTATTTTGCAGGGATGAAATAACTCCATTTGATGAATGAGATGTGACCTTCCAATCCTCCGGAATTTGGTCGACTTTATCCATGTGGCTCATCCATACTTTGGTCTCTGATGGAACCTGATGATAAAGACTGTTTGATTGTTCAATCATTACATTGGCAAATCCGTATTCCCCATGATTTGAGGATTCAACCTTACCACCATAATAATGAACCATGAGTTGAAGACCATAACAAATTCCCAAGATGGGAATTTCAAGTTTAAAAATTTCCTGATCATAATTTGGGGCCGTAGTTTCATACACACTGGAAGGACCCCCAGAAAGAATTACTGCCTTTGGATTGTGTTCCAATATTTCCTGAATGGATGAATCAGGCGGGAGTATTTCAGAAAATACATTGAATTCTCTTACCCTCCTGGCAATCAATTGTGTATACTGAGACCCAAAATCCAGGATGACGACCCCGTTGGAATGCAAGCTATTCATTAAATCCCCAGGACTGCAAATCACTCATAAATGATTCATTTGTCAATTTATAGTGGATAGGAGTAATGCTTATAAAACCGTCCTTCAGTGCCTGATTATCGGTATTTCCTGACAAATCGGGGTCAGTTAATTCCCCTGTCATCCAATAATAAATGTTGCTCCTTGGATCTTTCCTTTTCTCAAATCTGTCTTTATAATAGGCATTCCCCTGAGTTGTGATTCGTATTCCTTCAATCATTTTTCCTGGAATGTCAGGAATATTTACGTTTAATAGTGTCCCCTTCGGTAAACCAAATTCCAGAACTTTATTAACGGTATTTTGAGTAACATCCATGGCAGGTTTAAAATCATCCGGGTGGTGTGAATCAATACTCACAGCAATGGATGGAATTTCAAGAATTGTACCTTCGGTTGCGGCACTAACTGTTCCAGAATAAATCACATTTGTGCCTACATTTGCGCCAAAGTTTATTCCGGAAACGACCAGATCTGGCGGAGATTTTAAAATAGACCGTACTGCAATTTTTACACAATCTGCCGGTGTTCCGTTCACGGCATACCCGCTGAACCCTCCACTGCGATTCACATGTTTTGTCCTCAATGGACTTGTAATTGTGATAGCGTGTCCAACTGCGCTTTTTTCAGTATCTGGGGCTACCACAAGTACATTCCCAAAATCCTTGACCGCTTCCCATAACCTATAAATTCCCTCAGTATAAATCCCATCATCATTAGTAACAAGGATTGTCTTTTCTGTCACGTTAATATATTAATCAAATTATAGAGTTCATTTTTCAATTCAATTCGGGGTACAATTCGGTCTACAAATCCTTTTTCCTTCAGAAATTCCGCCCGCTGAAATCCCGTAGGTAAATCTTCACCAATGGTCTGTTTTATGACACGGGGACCGGCGAATCCAATCAATGCGCCCGGTTCGGCTAAAATAACATCACCCAGCATTCCAAAACTTGCGGTTACACCACCAGTTGTGGGGTCAGTTAATAATGAAATATACAGTCCACCGGATTTTGAGAACTGAGCTAATTGAGCGCAGGTTCGAGCCATTTGCATTAAAGAAAATGCTCCTTCCTGCATTCTAGCTCCTCCCGAAGCACAAATAATTATGAGAGGGACTTTATTTTCTTCGGCATAAACAGTAGCCCGTACTACCTTTTCACCCACCACAATTCCCATGCTACCACCTATGAATTTGAAATTCATTATTCCAAGGACAATTTTTCTATCATTTAGTATTCCATCAAAACATCGAATTGCTTCCAAGTGACCGGTTTTTTCCGTGGCAGTTTTAAGCTGGTTTTTATATTTTTCCCCGGCTTTGAATTTTAAAGGATCATTTGTTTTGAGGTCTTTGAATAATTCAGTGAAATTTCCTTCTTCAAAAAGTAAATGTAAGTATACGTCCGGAGAGACCCTAAAATGATGGTTACAATGATGACAAACTGAATAACGTTTATCCAACTCAATTTTATACAATATTTCATTGCATGATGAGCACTTTTCCCATAATCCGCTGGGAATATCCTTCTTTACACTCTCTTTTAGATTCTGTTTTTTTCTGCGAAACCAAGCCATGTCAATGACTCATTCTTTTTTTTTCTAAATTTAATAATGTCGGAATTTTGTTTCCCATTTTTGCCATGACAATTGCGTCCTCTCCATCGTAATAATATTTCTTGCGAATGTCGACCTGTTCAAACCCAAAGTGAGAATATAGATAATAAGCAGGCTGGTTAGATTCCCTTACTTCCAGAAATAGATACATTTTTTCGTTAAACTGAGAAAGGAATTCTGATAAAACTCTTTTCCCGTATCCACGGCATTGGTGTGAAAGTTTAATTGCAATATTAATAATCTGTACCTCAGATTGAACAACATGGGACATGATAAATCCAATGATGGAACTCCCATCATCTAAAACCCAATGACTCGCAATTGGATTTGCAACAAGTTCATGAGCCAATTGTTTTCTGGACCACGGACTGGAAAAAACAGACTGTTCGATTTCCCAGATGCCATCAACATCTTGAATTACGGCTTTACGAAACTGCATCTTTACGCTTTGTTATTTTAAACGGTGCAATATAATCTGGGACAAGATTAAATGGATTTTTCACAGTGAATTCATTCCATCGTTTATGGGCAAAGAGACCAATCCATTTTGCTGAAGGAGTGGCTGGAGAAAATAATATATTTTTATTTTCAGAAGTTATGTGTTCTCCACCACATATAAAAACATCATTATTTTCTATTTTTATACTTGATTTTAATGTATCCCAATCCCACAAAACCGGAATGTCAACTCCTGAGAGTAATATCTCCGAACGATGAAATACTTGTGTAAAAAATAAATTTCTATGTGAAAATAGTGCAATTCTAAAAGTATCTGATTTGGACGAAATATTAGTCGCCATTCCTGATAATGTTGGAACAGGAACAAATGGCAGATCATGACTGTAAGCCAATCCCTTTGTGAAGCTCAATCCAATGCGTAAACCAGTGAAAGAACCAGGTCCAATTGAGACAGCAATCCCGTCCAAATCTTCCCATTCAAATCCTGATTTTTTCTTGACATTTTTTACCATTCCTGGTAATTCTTCTGCTGATGTACGAGGACATTCTCTTTCAACTAAATTAACACAATTACTGTCCTTTATGTAAGCAACTCCACATATAAATGTTGCTGTTTCAATTGCAAGAATTTTCAAAAGTTAAATCCGATTAAGTTGACCACTCGATGATTCTCGAAATCATCATCCATTTTGAAATTTATACATGGACAATGTTCAGGAATGATCTCCTCAATCCTGTCTGCCCATTCGATTAAAGTAATCCCATCTTCGGGATATAACAACCTTTCAGCATCTATGGAAATGAATTCGTTATAATCATTCAGACGGTAACAATCCACATGAAACAAAGCACATGATTCTCCATCATATTCACTCACAATTTTGAATGTGGGAGAGGTGACGTGGTCATTGATTCCCAGTCCCTTTGCAAATCCTTGTGCAAAAGTAGTTTTTCCGGAACCTAATTCTCCTTTAAGCCCAATAACGGTTCCCACAGGAATTTTTAGTGCCAGTCTCATTCCAAAGGCTTCCATAGCATCAGATGATAATATTTTATGCGTTTCTGTGTTAAGGTCAGTCATTTCCCTTCCAAAACTGCAACTGGGACCAGCATCTCCTCCATGGAAATTCCGCCATGCTGAAAACTATCCTTAAACGTATTTTTATATCTTTTCATCTGATTAGGATACAGAAAATAAGTGGAATCTCTGGCAAAAAGATAGGTAGACTGATGACCCATTTCCGGAAGTTTGTATTCCGAAGGTTTTCGAACTTTCACGCTAAACTTTTCGTCGCAATTTAAATTCCTGCCCATCTTGTAACGAACTCCGGTTGACGTATCTCTATCCGCTTTGACCATCACACCCTTATGAACACAAATACTGCCATGATCACTGGTGAGGATAATCCTATATCCATTCTCTCCAAGATATTTCAGAACATCCAAAAGCCATGAATTATTGAACCACGATACAACCGCTCGGCAAAATGCAGATTCATCACCAACCATTTCCTTCAGTACCGAAGATTCGCTTTGATTGTGGGTAAGTTGATCCACAAAATTAACTACTACAGCCAACAAGTCTATATTTGAAAACTCACCAACTCTATGTTGAAATTTTATGCCATGCTCCGCTGACCAAATTTTATGATAGTGTACTCCGATATGGTTCAGATTATTTCTGTCCAGAAGATGCCTCAAATAAGTTTCTTCATATTGATTCAACCCAAAATCTCCGAATTTCATTGCAGCCAATTGTTTTGGATATTTTTTTATTAAATCGTCAAAATACAATCCACTGAAAAGAGCATTACGGCTGTAAGGAGTGGCCGTCGGTAAAATGGACACATGAAAATGAACGTCAACATTAAAATATGAAGACAGAGTCGGAAGCATTGCCATGAGTTGATCATAACGAAGGCAATCCATAACAAGAAAACATATTTTCCGTCCCATCCCAAGTTCAGGACTTACAAACCTTTCTACCACATCCACCGACATCGGAGGACGGTTATCAGATTTGACCCACCCTGAGTAGACCCCTTCAATGAATCGGGAAAACTCACGATTACAAGATTGGATCTCCTCCTCGAGAATGGATTGCAGCCCCGGTTCATTATGGCCATCCAATTCCAGTTGCCAATTAACCAACTGCTTATATAAATCCCACCATTCTTCAACAGTAAAATGGTCTTTCTTTTTCTTGCTTATATCTTGATATTCTTTCAGAAAATCACGAGTTGTCTTTTCTTCCTGAATTTGCCCAGATTCAAGCACCTGTTTTATAGCCATAAAAACCTGACTGGGATTTACTGGTTTGATAAGAAACTGTATCACTTTTTCTGAAATCGCTTCGTTCATTAACGTTTCTTCTTCAGATTTTGTAACCATGATCACTGGTAACGCTGAATCAATCTGTTTCAACTCCCGCAGTGTATCAATTCCATCCATTCCGGGCATGTACTGATCAATCAGCGCTAATTGGATATCTCTATTTTTCGCCAAATTCAGCCCATCGATTCCATTGGAAGCTGTTTCGATCTCGAAGCCTTTTTCTTCCAAGAATAATATATGAGGTTTCAGGTGTTCGATCTCATCGTCCACCCAGAGAATTTTACCGCGGGTTTTCATGATAAATAATTGACTGGAAAATACGGTATCGGAGAAATACCGATTAAGGGGTAAATCTGGATAGTCTAATCAGAAAAATGAGTACAACAGGCATTCATACTTGTTGGTTTCCGCCTGTACTACCTGCTTTTTATTATTTGGATGTAAGCGTCCATGAACCATCCCAATCGTCCCCAGGAGGATTTTCCATATAAAACTCACAGCGGGGGATGTAGATCCGGCTGGGATTGGTTTTACGCCCTGGAAACATATCCTCCAATTTGTCGGAAGTTTTAAAGGCATCTATAGCTTTTTTCCATTCCTGTTTTTTATAAAGTCCAAGAGCCTCGTGAAATGCATTTAATATTTCATCGTATCCATTTGGCATGTTTTCTGCCTCTGCAATCAATTCAAATACCTGGGCAGGTTCAGTTTTCCCCATGACAACTACATAATCCAAATTACGCCAGATAAATTTTTCTTTGCATACTTTATATGTTTCCTCTGCCACCTGAATATAAACGCCATACTGCTTTGCAGAAGACTCTAGCCTCGCTGCAAGATTTACTGTATCACCCATCATTGTGTAGTTCATTCTCATGGCTGAACCCATATTACCTGTTACCATTTGTCCCGATGTGATACCTATGCGGTTCTGCATATTATGAACGATCTCAGGCCAACGATCTCCTTCTGAACGCCATTTATGCCTGAGTTTGTCAAGGCTATCTTGCATTCTCACCGCTGTTAAACATGCTCGATATTCATGGTCATCAACAGGTACGGGAGCACCATAAAATGCCACAATTGCATCACCAATATACTTATCCAGTGTTCCTCTTTCTTCAAGAAGGATGTTTGTCATATCTGTCAGATATTCTACCAAAAGCTCAACCAAATCGGATGCGGACAATATTTCTGAAAAAGCTGAAAAGCTTTGAATATCGGTAAAAAATGCAGTATGATATCCTACGTCACCTCCCAGTTTTGGCTCTTGATTATCTTCAAACATCTGGTCAATAAGTTCGGGTGAAATATAGGTTCCAAATGTACTTTTCAAGAATCGTTTATCTTTCTGTTCATTAATGAATTGATAAATGATATTGCTGGAATATGTAACTCCAATACCAATAAGAGGAGCAACAATGGGAAGCATTACAGATTCACCAAGCTCTGGTAACGATGTAGTTTCCCAAAGCCACTTCATGTTTCCGGAAAAATATCCACAGGAAATGATAAAATAAACCAACCCTTCAAATACTATGAGTATTCCACCGATGACAGGTTTTACATACGTGATCAGAAAAAAAGCGATAAATGATAATAATGCAATCATGGATAAATGATTTAAAAATATAGGTACTGGTTCAGAGTCATCAGAGATTCCGGTTATTTTCCCTCCAAATGCCTTTATATAATTATTGTGAAGCAGGGTTTGGATTGCATTTGCATGAGTTTCCATTCCAGGCGTTAGTTGTTGTAATCCGCTGTAATTATAAAATGGGGTAGATTTTGTATCATGGAGCACCTCTATATTTACTCCTAGCATTACTATTTTATTATAGAAAGGATTGCTTTTATCTATTTCTTGTTTTTCCAGTACAATTCCAAAAAGATCAAAGTAAAATTGGTGTTCATCCTCCGGGTAATCCAAAATCCATAAATATTCTTCTGGAATTCCAATTTCCCTTGGGATATTATTGCTCATCCAATTATTATCTTCCAAGGATATCTCATTTCCATTATCATCTAATACAATATTTCCAAGAGAATCTGTTTTAGCAGTTCCTATTAAATAATCATCGGTATCTAATATTTGAGAGAGAGAGTATTTATCATAGGTTGCCCACGGAAATGCTGAATAGGGAGCTTTAAAATAAGAAGGAGGTCCATAATAATTTACCAGAAAGGAAGTTGAATTGCCATAAGGATCAATTCTCAATTTTCCGTATTGCCAATACATTTCTCCATTTTCATATTTTATTTCGGGAATCACATCATCACCAATGTCTAAATATGCTTTTACAGCTTCCATTGCCAGACTTAAATACGCTTTGGAAATATCATTATTGATGTACCACATTATGTTGTATTGCCTTGAAAATCCGTCTTCATCCATCATATCATTTACAACACCATTTTCAGTAAACCGATTAATATACTCAACAGGTTCAGCGATATATTGTGGAGGAACACGAGTGGTTTCAGTTGCAAGTTTGCTGGACATGATTACTTTTGTTCCGTTTACTTCCAATACCCTCTGGCATGTTTCTCCCAACACAATGTCACCATGCAGCGGAATATATTTTTGTTTGTCTTCAGGGTCCATTCCTTCTGAAAAATCCATCAAAAACTCAGATTTTGTTTCCGGTGCATCAAACTGAATATCAAATACGATTACTTTCGCACCAGCATTGGACAAGTTCTCTACGGCTCGGGACCAAACCGTCCCCCGTGGATAGGGCCATCCATCTTGAATTAATCTCCATGCTTCATCGTCTACTTCAACCAGTACAATATCTGTCCCTTTCTCAATCCATGTGGAATCAGCTGCTTTTAATCCTGTTAAAGGTCCCCGCACTTTATGAAAACGGTAATCATACATTTTGAATTCCATTGAATCAAAGACACCAATATAATTCATGAATCCTACCACAAGAATTGAAATAAGAGTAAGTCCAACACCAATTCCTTTTGATTTGATAAATTTTATAATACGGTCAGTCATAATATTTCCTGAAAATTTATTATTTCAAAATAGCTCTAAATATCGCTTTGGATTAAGTAAAAATTAGGGTTTTTCACATAATGAATAAATAAAAACAAAAAAGCCCTGAAAATCAGGGCTTTCTAAATGTTCCCGGCAATGACCTACTCTCCCACGCTGGTCTCCCGCACAGTACCATCGGCGCAACAAAGCTTAACTTCCGTGTTCGGGATGGGAACGGGTGTTTCCTCAGTGCTATAATCACCGGAAAAAAATTATGGGAAATGAAAAGGTATCATTGGCAAAACCGAATAATTGATAAAGCCGTTCGGCTTATTAGTACCACTCG
>CAZBBE010000044.1:0-11271 GCA_964489755.1 uncultured bacterium
ATATTAACGTGTGGCTTCGTTCTTTCAAATTTTTCCTTCGACATGACTACTCCTTTTACAATTAGGCTTTGATAAGTCCAGCTACTTGTTCAATAATTTCTTCCTGAATACTTGTAGAAACTCGCATAAACTTTGAAAATTCCATATGAAAAACAGCTCTGCCCTGTGTAAGCGACCGAAGTGATGTAGCATATCCAAACATTCGGCTGAGAGGAACATTTGCTGTGATGATCTGAAGGTTTTTTCTTTGGTCCATACTTTCAATTTTTCCCCTGCGGGAATTTACATCACCTACAACATCTCCCAGATATTCATCAGGAGTAGTTATTTCCACTTTCATGATTGGTTCTTTAAGAATGGGTTTTGCTTTCTTACACGCTTCCTTTGCAGCCATTGAACCAGCAATTTTAAAAGCTATCTCTGAAGAGTCAACATTATGGTAGGAGCCAAATATCAATTCCACCCTTACATCCTCTAACGGGAATCCTGCCAAAACACCGTTTTGTATTCCTTCCTGGATTCCCTTATCTACTGCTGGGATAAATTCCCTGGGTATCACACCTCCTACAATCTTATTAATAAAATGGTACCCTTTTCCGGGTTCATTTGGTTCAACATTAATGACAACATGACCGTACTGACCTTTTCCCCCCGATTGTCGAATAAACTTACCTTCTATGTTTGAAACTGCCTTAGTAATACTTTCGATATAAGTTACTTGCGGCTTTCCTATATTTGCTTTTACATTAAATTCCTTTAACATTCTGTCTATGAGAATTTCTAAATGCAATTCCCCCATTCCCGAAATTATTGTTTGTCCGGTATCCTCATTATTATGAACTCGAAAAGTTGGGTCCTCTTGTGTCAATTTTACTAATGCATTAGAAAGTGCATCCTGATCTGCTTTACTTACTGGCTCCACTGCAACTTCAATGACGGGTTCAGGAAAATCCATCATTTCAAGGACAATAGGTTGTCTTTCATCACAGAGAGTATGGCCCGTATTTGTCCGTTTCAGTCCAACTGCCGCTACGATCTCGCCTGCTCGGACTACATCCACATCTTCACGTTTATTAGCATGCATCATTAAAATACGACTTATTCGCTCTCTTTTCCCTGTATTTGAGTTGAATACATAAGACCCCTTTTTTAATTCACCGGAATACACACGTAAATAGGTAAGACGTCCTACGTAAGGGTCTGTCATTATCTTAAAAGCTAAAGCACTAAAAGGCTCAGCAATTGTTGGTTTTCGAATCAGGGCAATATCCGAATCCTTATTATCAAATCCTTGAACTTCACCCACATCTTCCGGTGTGGGCAGAAAATCAACTACTGCATCCAACAACCTCTGAACTCCCTTATTTTTAAAAGCAGATCCGCAAAATATTGGAATAAATGTATTATCCAAACACCCTTTTCGAATTGCTGTTTTAAGTTCTTCAACTGAGATTTCTTTATCTGCTAAATATTTTTCCATCAATCTATCATCATACGTGGCAGCTTCTTCTATCAAATGATGTCTCCATTTCTCGGCATCATCTAGCAAATCACTGGGAATATCACTATATTCAAATCTTGCTCCCAAGGTAGATTCATTATATAAAATTGCTTTCATGGATAACAAATCTATAATACCATTAAACATTTCCCCTTCACCAATAGGTAGGGTCAGTGGTAATGGGTTTGCTTTCAAACGATCTTTTATCATATTGATAACAAAAAAATAATCTGCACCCACTCGATCCATTTTATTTGCAAATGCAATTCGGGGGACATTATATTTATCAGCTTGTCTCCACACAGTTTCACTCTGAGGCTCCACACCACCGACTGCACAAAAAATAGCAATGGTACCATCTAAAATTCTCAAAGAACGCTCTACTTCTACGGTAAAATCTACATGGCCGGGAGTATCAATAATATTGATTCGATGGCCATTCCAAATAGCTGTGGTCGCTGCTGAAGTAATGGTAATTCCCCTTTCCCGTTCCTGCACCATCCAATCCATTGTTGCGCCGCCTTCATGAACCTCACCCAACCTATGAGTACGCCCAGTGTAAAACAGAATTCTTTCTGTCAGTGTTGTTTTACCGGCATCAATATGTGCCATAATACCGATATTTCTTACTTTATTAAGTGGAAATTCTTGCATTATCTTCTTCTTCCAAAATGCGCAAACGCTTTATTGGCTTCTGCCATACGATGGGTATCATCTTTTTTCTTGATAGCCCTACCTTCGTTATTTGCAGCAGAGATAAACTCATGAGCCAAACATTCAGACATTGGTTTTCCACTTTGGGATATAGCAGAATTAATGATCCAATGAGACGCTAAAAAGAACCTTCTTCCTTCGGCAACTTCAATTGGAACCTGATAAGTCGCTCCACCTATCCTTCGGGATTTAACTTCCAATACAGGGGTTGTATTTTCCACCGCATTCTTAAATACCTTTATCCCATCAATTTTTGTTCTCTGTTTAATGGTATCCATTGCATCATAAAATATTTTTTCTGCTACACCTTTTTTCCCCTTTAACATAAGAAAATTAATAAACTTTGCCACAGCCAGGTCACTATAAACTGGATCAGGTAAAATTGTCCTTTTTTCAGGTCGTCTTCTTCTCATGACCTTGCTTTTTTCGCTCCATAGCGGGAACGACTTGTTTTTCTGTCAGAAACACCAGCAGTATCAAGAGTCCCTCTAACGATGTGGTATCGTACACCAGGTAAATCTTTTACACGACCACCTTCAATGAGGACAATGGAGTGCTCCTGAAGATTATGACCTTCTCCTGGAATATAAGCCGAAACTTCCATTCCATTGGTCAATCTCACACGGGCAACTTTCCGTAAAGCTGAATTCGGCTTTTTAGGTGTAGTTGTATACACACGTGTACAAACCCCACGCTTCTGCGGATTTCCCTTTAACGCAGGAGTGGAATTTTTCTTTGTAACCCGAGATCTTCCTTTTCGAACTAATTGATTTATTGTCGGCATTTCAATTCAAATAAAGCTATTATATTATGAAATTTATTTCTATATAATCAATAGTTATTAAATTGACAATAGCTATCATATTGCTTCCTCAAAAATTTTATCTTTTGATTCTTCTTCATCTATTTCAGCCGGAGCACGCTCGGATTTATTTTCCACCATAATTTGAAGATTATCGGGAAAACCTGTTCCCGCAGGAATTAATCTTCCTATGGTCACATTTTCCTTTAACCCTCTAAGATAATCTGTTTTACACGAGGAAGCAGCATCGGTCAATACACGAGTGGTTTCCTGAAAAGATGCTGCAGATAGAAAGCTTTCCGTATTTAACGACGCTCGTGTAATTCCCATAAGAAGGTGATCAAATTTTGCAATTTTTGATTTCCTGTATTTAGCAGGTTTTTTTCCGTCTTCTTTTAGCTCACTGTTAATTTCATTAAATTCAGATTTTTCTATTACCATTTCCAGTTCCAAATCAGAATCCCCAGGGTCAGTGACCACAACATGATCAGAAATACGATCATTTTCTTTTTTGAAATCCCACTTATCGATTCTTTCTGATTCCATGAGTCGAGTATCACCAGGATCAGAAACAACCAGTTTTTTCATCATTTGACGAACAATCACCTCTATATGCTTATCATTAATACTCACGCCCTGTAGTCGATATACTTCCTGTATTCCATTTACTAGGTATTCTCTCACGGCTTCTGCTCCCTTAATTTTTAAGATATCAACCGGAGATGTGGCACCTTCACACAGAGCAGTTCCTGAAGTAATAAAATCACCATCATGAACAATAACGTGTTTCCCATAGGGAATATTATAGGACCTTGATTCACCATCGCCACTTTCAACAATTATCTTTCGAATTCCTCGTTTTTTTTCTCCTTCCTTTACCGTACCATTTATTTCTGAAACTACAGAAGGATTTTTTGGAATTCGAGCTTCAAATAATTCTGCCACTCTTGGGAGACCTCCAGTAATATCCCTAGTTTTACCAATGTCTTTTTGAATTTTAACCAGAGTTTGTCCACGGTTCACTTTCTGACCATCAGTAATCACCAACGTAGCCTTTACCGGTAAGATGGTTCCTCCTGTCATTATTTCATCACTATCACCTATAATTTCAATATGGGGACTTAAATTTCTGTCCCGTGATTCTATAATCACCATCTGTTTTTTGCCGCCCTCAACTGCCTCAACCTGATAGGTTTCTCCCTCGATAAAATCCTTTAGTTTAACCACACCGGTCTGGGATGCAAGAATTATATCTGTATAAGGATCCCAGCGAAATAATGTTTTACCACTTTTTATTTTTTCGCCCTCACTAATGAATACATTAGCTCCATATGGAACATTATAATCACTAAGGACCTCATCTTTTTTCTTTTCATTTAATATGTATAGTTTTGAGTGTCGGGACATACAACGCGTCATTGTAGCCCCTGATTCATCTTTTGCATCTGCAGAACTGTAGTTTTCAGAAAATTTGATGATTCCTCCAAATTTTGTCTTTTTTTCAGATTTTTCAATTATCCGTGTAGCTGTACCGCCGATATGAAAAGTGCGGAGTGTTAACTGTGTTCCCGGTTCTCCAATACTTTGCGCCGCTTGGATTCCAACTGCAGTACCGATATTAACCATTTGGTGATCGGATAGATTCCATCCATAACACATGGCACATACCCCACGTTCAGATTCGCAAGATAAAACTGAACGGATCCTGGCACTTTGCATTCCACTTTCATCAACTATATCAATATTTTTTTCATCAATTAATTGTCCTGAGGAAATTAATACTTTACCCCCGATAATAATATCATCCACAAGAACTCTTCCTAAAATACGCTCTGAGAGTTCCTCAATTACCTTTTCATCCTCTTTTAAAGGATGAATAGTAATTCCGTTGATTGTACCACAATCAAGTTCTCTGATGACAACATCTTGGGAAACATCCACTAATCGTCGTGTCAAATACCCGGCATCTGCTGTTTTTAATGCAGTGTCCGCCAACCCTTTTCGAGCTCCATGAGTAGATATAAAGTATTCCATTACAGATAAACCTTCTTTAAAATTTGAAATGATCGGCGATTCTATGATTTCTCCTTTTTCACCTGTCATAGATTTCTTTGGCTTCGCCATCAGACCTCGCATTCCCGCTAACTGTTTTACCTGATCTTCCGTACCCCTCGCACCTGAACCTGCCATCATAAATACAGGGTTAAATCCATTCTGGTCTTTCTCAAGATCATCCATCATGTATTTTGCCACAAGACCCGTTGCTTCTGTCCAAATATCAATTACCTTGTTGTACCGCTCACCATCAGTCAAGATATGGTCTGTGAATTTTTTCTGGATACTTTCAACATCTTTAAATGCAACCTTTAAAACTTCTTCTTTTTTTTCAGGGATCAAAATATCACTTATGGATACCGAACAGCCACCCCTGGTCGCGGCGTCAAAACCAAGTTTTTTCAATTTATCCAAAAAGATGACTGTTTTTTGATTCCCTGCTTTTAGGTAACATTGATTTACAATCTCCCCTAAATTCTTTTTAGTTATAACGACATCCGAATATTCCATCTCTTCAGGAAGAATTGAATTAAATATAATTCTTCCAACCGTCGTGTTTTTATACCATTTTTCATTATGCCGAACGTTTACAATAGCATGCAATCCTACTTTTCTGTTCTCCCAGGCTAAAATAGCTTCTTGAAAAGATTTAAAAAATTTACCTTCACCCAAGTCTCCTTTCCGTGGGTTTGTCAGATAATAACATCCCAAAACCATATCTTGCGATGGAATTGCAACAGGTTTTCCATTGGCAGGATGTAAAACATTATGACTCGAAAGCATAAGGATTCTGGATTCTACCTGCGCTTGGATTGACAACGGGATATGTACAGCCATTTGATCACCATCAAAATCTGCATTAAATGCGGAACAGACTAATGGATGAATCCTAATCGCTTTACCATCAATCAATACCGGTTGAAATGCCTGAATACCCAATCGGTGTAATGTTGGGGCACGATTCAGTAATACGGGGTGATCCTTTACGACAGTTTCCAATACGTTGTAAATTGCTGAATCTTTATTTTCTATCATCAATTTTGCGCCACGTGGAGTTGTGGCATGTCCCTGTTCAATCAATGCACGAATCATGTGAGGTTTAAACAACTCAAGCGCCATGTCTTTTGGAAGTCCGCACTCATGTAACTCTAATTCTGGCCCTACAACAATAACAGATCGACCTGAATAATCCACTCGTTTCCCCAATAAATTCTGACGGAACCTTCCCTGTTTTCCTTTCAGCATATCCGATAATGATTTTAAGGGTCTTCTTGTACCGCTTCGTATAGCAGTTTTCCTGCGGCTATTATCAAAAAGTGCATCCACAGATTCTTGAAGCATTCGTTTTTCATTTCGCAATATTACATCGGGAGCTTTGATTTCAATTAATTGTTTCAACCGATTATTCCTAATGATAATCCTGCGGTACAAATCATTCAGATCACTGGCTGCAAATCGACCACCTTCCAAAGGCACCAATGGTCTTAATTCCGGGGGTATAACCGGCAGAATTGCGACAATCATCCACTCCGCACGGTTGATTTTCTTTCTGGTTCCATCATTCACAAACTCATTAACTACTTTCAACCGTTTCAGTGCATCCTTTTTTTTCTGAACCGACTTTGTAGAATTGACCAACTCCTCAAGATCTTTTTTTACTTCATAATAATTTAATCGGCTTAAAGCCTCTTTAATCGCTTCACCACCCATCAATGCTTGGAAATAATCATCGTTATCCCGCTCCTCATCTGAAACCGCATAATATCCAAACTGATTTTCTAACTCATTATACTCTTCTTCACTAATTAATTCCAGAAATTTCCGGTCACTTTTACCTGGATCAATCACTATAAAAACCTCGTAATAAATTACCTTTTCTAAATCTCGAGTACTTAAGCCCATTAAATAACTCAATTTGCTGGGTATTGATTTCAGATACCAGATATGAACAACCGGGACTGCTAATGTAATATGTCCTGTCCTATCACGACGAACTTTTTTTCGTGTGACTTCTACACCACACCTGTCACAGATAATTCCTCGATAACGAATTCCCTTATATTTTCCGCAATGACATTCATAATCCTTGATAGGGCCAAATATTTTTTCACAGAATAATCCGTCCTTTTCAGGTTTATAGGAACGATAATTAATCGTTTCCGGTTTTAATATCTCACCGTAGGATCGCTGCAACACCGACTCTGGTGACGCTAAACTGATAGTTACTGATTTATATTTTTTTGATGTGTCTATTTTACTTGATTGAATGTAAGTCAAACTTAATTCTCCTTTAATCTAATTCAATTTCCAAACCCAGTCCCTGCAACTCTTTTATGAGAACATGGAACGATTCCGGAGTACCGATATTGGGCATATCATCTCCCTTGACAAGAGCATTATACACCCGTGAACGTCCTTCAACATCATCAGATTTCACTGTAAGGATTTCCTGTAATGTATGAGCGGCCCCGTATGCTTCAAGAGCCCACACTTCCATTTCTCCAAATCTTTGACCTCCAAACTGTGCTTTTCCGCCTAATGGCTGTTGGGTAATCAAGGAGTATGGACCAGTGGAACGGGCATGCATTTTATCCTCGACCATGTGACTGAGTTTCATCATATAAATGTTCCCTATCATGATTGGATTGTCAAATGGTTCTCCTAATCGACCGTCAATGAGAGTAGTTTTTCCTGTGATAGGTAACTTTGCTTTCTTCATTTCCTGCTGAACTTCCTCAGGTGTAGCACCATTAAAAACAGGGGTTTCATATTTCACATCCAGGACATCAGCTGCCCATCCGAGCATCGTTTCGTACAATTGACCTAAATTCATTCTGGATGGTACACCTAAAGGATTCAGGATTATATCTATAGGGGTTCCATCTTTCATAAACGGCATATTTTCTTCGGGAACAATAGCGGCAATAACACCCTTATTTCCATGACGACCAGCTACTTTATCACCTACTAGAATCTTTCTCTTATTGGCAATATATACTTTTGCTAATCGTAAAATACCAGGCTGAAGCTCATCTCCAATTTTCAGAGTAAAAACATCTCTTTCCAATTGAGATTCTATCCTTTGCCATTCCTTTCTAAATGATCTCCAGATGGTACGAATTTTGTCCCAAATCTCCTCATTTTCTACCCAAGGAACTTCCTGAGAAAATCGTTCAAGGTCATATGATTTAGCACGTTTAACGGTCAACTTAGTACCTTTTTTTATTAAGGTTTTTCCACTGGATCGGTCTTTAATACCTGCTGAGATCTGAGATTTCATCAATTCAATTAATTTTGAATCCCTGTTTTTCAATAATGAATTCTTTTCTTCTCTGGTTATTTTTTGATAATTCAATATCTTTTTGCGGTCATCTGCACGGGACCGTCTAACATGCTTCTCAAACAACTTGGTGTTAATCACAACACCTCGAATTCCCGGAGTCGCCCTTTTTGAAGCATCTTTAACATCTCCTGCTTTTTCGCCGAAAATAGCCCGCAATAATTTTTCTTCAGGTGTGGGGTCCGTTTCCCCTTTTGGAGTTACTTTACCAATAATAATATCGCCCTCTTTTATTTTAGCACCGATCCGTACAATTCCGTTTTCATCAATATCTTTGGTAGCTTCTTCACTCACATTTGGAATTTCCGCTGTAAGTTCTTCCTCTCCTCTTTTTGTGTCTCGAACTTCAAGATCTACTTCATTTAAATGTAATGAAGTAAACAAATCATCTTTTACCAGACGTTCACTGATAACAATTGCATCTTCAAAATTATATCCTCTCCACGGCATGAATGCTACCATTACATTTTGGCCTAATGCTAATTCTCCATTTTGGCTTGAAGCACCATCTACGATTACTTCTCCGGCCTTCACCCTGTCTCCTTCCTTAACTAAAGGACGTTGATTATGACAAGTATTTTGATTGGAGCGGACATACTTTCTTAATTTTATTTCTATAAGGTTGTCACCTTTTACTAACCGAAGTGAATCAGGAACTTCCTCTGTTTTTAGAATGATTTTTTCCGCATCCACCCAGATCACTTCCCCATTTGCAGGGGCAACCACACATGTTCTGGAATCCTTTGCTACCACTTTCTCGAGTCCAGTTCCGACTAAAGGTGCCGATGGTCTCATCAATGGTACCGATTGTCTTTGCATGTTTGATCCCATTAAAGCGCGATTTGCATCATCATGCTCAAGAAATGGAATCAATGCCGCAGCGACACTGAGTATCTGGTTTGGAGATACATCCATATAATCCACTTCATGAGGACTCACAACAGGAAAATCTCCTTTGATTCTTCCCCGCAGCATTTTATCAACAAGCTTTCCCCCTTTATCTAATTTTGCATTAGATTGTGCAATCAATGCTCTGTCTTCGTCATCTGCAGAAAGATATTCAATCTCTCCGGTAGCCTTAGATGATTCAGCCATTTTTTTAACTTTTCGATATGGGGCTTCAATAAATCCATGTTTATTTATTTTTGCCATTAATGCCAGAGATGAAATCAATCCAATATTGGGACCTTCAGGTGTTTCAATCGGACATAGCCGTCCATAATGAGTATAATGAACGTCACGCACCTCAAATCCCGCCCGTTCTCTTGTTAATCCACCTGGACCCAAAGCTGAAATTCTGCGTTTATGAGTGATTTCTGCAAGTGGATTGGTTTGGTCACCAAACTGACTCAATTGACTTGTTCCAAAAAACGTATTAATTACAGTGGTGACAACCCGTGAATTAATCAAATCCTGGGGAGTAATAGATTCAGCTTCACGTAAATTCATACGCTCATAGATCGTCCGTAGCATACGGCTTAGAGCAACATTAAACTGGTCACGCAACTGTTCGCCAATTGTGCGAACACGACGATTTCCTAAATGATCTATATCATCTGTACCATGTTCTCCTTTTCTCATCTCAATTAGATAAAGAATTACCTTTAATATATCATCTATTGTCAAAACAGTATCTTCAACATCTATATCCAATGCGAATTGCTGGTTCAATCGATATCTTCCTACCTGTCCCAAATCATATTTTTTAGGACTGAAAAACATTCTCTCAATAAATTTCTGAGCCGTCTCCAGGTTGGGTGGTTCACTGGATCGAATTAATTGATATACGATTCCCAGAGCTTCTTCCGTATTGTGAGATGGATCCTTTACGATTGTATTTAGAAGCAACTGAGCATCAAAATTTTTATTCCCATCAACTATTTCAATTGATGATATTCCGGCATCTTTAAGTTCATCCAGTACTTTGGAATTAAGTTCAGTATTGCTCTCACATAAAATTTCACCCGTCTGCTCGTTTACTATATCATCAACAATCGTAGAACCGAAATATTGTTCCAGTTTCCCCTTTTTCAAGTTCAATGGAATAATGCATTTGAAGGCCTTAAAAATATCTGAATTTGAAGAAAACCCAAAACATCTCAACAACATTGTTGCTGGAAATTTTCTTCGACGATCAATGATTACAAACAAACTGTCATTTATATCCGTAGTAAAATCTACCCATGAACCACGAATCGGTATGATTCTTGCTTGAAAAAGCTTTGTTCCATTCGGGTGAATTGATTCATCAAAAAATACTCCCGGTGACCGATGTAATTGGGATACAACGACTCTTTCAGCCCCATTGATGATAAACGTTCCTTTTTCAGTCATATAGGGTATATGACCAAAATATACATCTTCCTCAATAGATTGAGCATATTTATTTCGATTTTCTTCATCAGTTATATGAAGGATTAACCGAACTTTCAACGGCGCTGAATATGTGACCCCTCGATCAATACATTCTTCTGGTGTATATTTGGGTGCAGCTAAATAATAACTTTTATATTCAAGAATATAATTTCTGTGTGCATCTTCTAGCGGAAAGACATTTTTAAAAACACCCTCCAAGCCTATTGATTGTCTCTCTTCTTCAGAATTATCTTCCTGTAAAAATTTCTGATACGATTCCTTCTGTAAATCCAGGAGATCAGGAAGATTTAGGAAAAACGGGATTTTCTGGAAGGAAATCCGACCATCTTTCATAGATTTATTGGCTTTCAAGGAAGCCTCCTTTTATTGGAATTAGTGAAATGAGTGAAAATAACAGGTACGATTTTATTTTAATTCTACTGTAGCACCTGCTTCTTCTAACTGAGCTTTTATTTCATCTGCTTCTGCTTGACTTACTCCTTC
>CAZBBE010000045.1:0-11264 GCA_964489755.1 uncultured bacterium
TAGGTTGGTCAATATACCCGTCAGAAAAACAGCTACCACCCACCGCAAAATGGAAATATCCTCACTGAGAATTTTCAGTAAATCAATAACCGAATCTGCAATCCAAAGTGCTGCTCCAGTTTCTTTCATTTGGAGGCCTATGGAGACAGCCGCCCCAAAAAATAAAATGACTCCCCAGTTGGTATTTCGGTTCAGGTCAGACCATCGAATCAACCCTAAAACCAGATAAATAAAAACACCAATCAGGGCTATAATACCCAAACCAATTTTGTTACTGAGAAACACCCATCCTAAAAACACGAGAAAAAAAACAAATATTGTTGTTAAATCTTGACCGGTCATCGCTCCTCTCTTTGTAACTTGAACTTTCAATTTTCTAACAGCGGAATCGAGAACTTTTTGTTTGGGTTTAAATGTGAACCAGAGAATGGTTACAGCGATCGGTATTTCTATCAACAGCATTGGATAAGCGTATTTCATCCATCCAAGATATGTGATATCTACCAGTCCAAATTCTTTCCAGTAGCCAATCATAATTACATTCCGACCCCCACCAGATGGCGTACCAATAGATCCCATGGCGCTCCCGTATGCGATGGAAAAAAGTATCAATGCTGCTAGGTTTTTGGTTTCCGCCCGATCGGTGCTAGTGTTATAGACCAGGGTCAGCCCTACCGGCATCATCATGGCTGTTACTGTATGCTCACCAATAAAAGAAGATAGAAATGCAGAAATGCTTACAAAACCAAACACAATACACCAAGTTTTATTCCCTGTCAACTTTATGATGCCTAAGGCGAGGCGTGAGTCTAATCCTTGACTAACAATAGCTACAGCCAGCATCAATGATCCCATGATAAAAAAAACTGCATCACTCATAAAGGACTTTGCCACATCATTTGGTTCATCTATGCCCAGTAAAACTTGCAGGAACAGCATCATGAGTGCTACACCTGGTAATGGAATGGGTTCGAAAATGATCAGGATGATAGTCATGATCACAATGATCAATGTTCGATACCCTTCCAGAGAAAGGTCAGCAGGAGTTTCAAGATGGAAAAGAAGAAAACCGATCAGAACAGAAAATAAAAACCATCGTTTCTGAGTGATCCAAAAAATGATGTTTCTTAACAAAAGGGTAAGCTGATTTTATTTAACGATAAGAATGGGGCATTGACAATCTTTCATTACCTTAAGTGGTTTACTCCCTGCAAAAAATTTAACCAGAGGATTTTTTGTTGAAGAACCCATGACAATAATATGATCATCTCCGGCTAATCTTTTTATGATTTCAATAAGGTCCCCTGTCAATAAATGAGTCTCATAGTCTATTCCCATTCTCCTCATTAATTTTTCTGCATTTTCTGCTGCATTTCTATATCCCTCTCTGAATGAACCTGTTTTGGATACAGTAATCAACTCAACTTTTATATCAAATGCTTGAGATACTCGAACCCCAAATTTCACCGCTTTTTCGGTATGGGGCGAATCATCCACCGCAACTAACAATTTATAGGATTTGTTTTGGTCATACTGATTAACTATAAAAATAGAACTGTCTAAATATTGAATTAAATCGTGAGCCATCCTACGTTTTTGACTCCCTCCAATAATGGTTACATCAAAATCCCCACGGAATACTTCATCCCGAAGTTCGGCAATGGTATCACCGCTTCTTAAGATGAGATGCACATCAGACCCTGTGGTGCCTTGAAGATAGACTTCTGCCCGGTTGTTTCCTGTATCAATCAAGGTATTTTTAGGAAATCCGGTTTCAACAGTGGTGGGTGTAATGTAATGATTTTTAGCCAGAAAATTAAATGCCCATTCCAATACCTCGACTCCTGGTCTATCAAAATCCCATTCTCCCATACGCTCCTGAGCCAGTTTGACATGGGAAGCAGAATGTTCACTGATTCTAGGGCCAACCTTTACAACCGTTACAGATGCATTAAACGCTGCAGCCACTTCCATACCCACTCTCAATGTAGGTCCGGAATATTCCTGACTACCAACAGCGATCAGAAATTTCATAATGGAAATAATAGTCTAATCATATTCACGAAAGCCATATAAAAAAGTGACATTCGAAGGATATCGATTGATAAGGATAACTTTATTGAATTTAGGAAATCTTCATCTGATACCGTTCTTCAAAAACATCTATTGGAAGCATTCTGATGGCATCCCATGTCAATTTTGTGCAGACTCGGGCACAGACATAACATCCGATACATTCATCAAATCTAACCTGAACGGGTGGGATTGGAATATCGTATTTTTCTTTTGGTACCGGTTCTATACAATCCACCGGGCAAAAAGGAACACAAGCAGAACATCCGGTACAGTTGTCTTCATCCACCACCGCCATGAGTTTGGGGCGTTTTTTCTTGGTGTGGGGTTTTTCCGGTAGATCAGGAATTCCCTTCAAATAATCGTACGCTTTAGCCATCTTTATATTAAATCCTTCATTTCAATAAATATTTTTCCATTACCCACCCCGCTGCAAAAAATAAACCTCCTGCCAATAACCATTTTGGATTCATCAATTTTGGGAAATTTTGTACCATCCCACTTCCAATGACACACAAACCTGTCAATTCCAGACATTTCGAAATATAGTACATCTGCAAATTTACCCAGAAATTACAGTTCATAAATCCTCAGATATTATTATTTTGTTAGTTAATAATACACAGTGCTCGATGGCTTGATACTGAAGTTTTAAGATGTATAAATAATGGATAAGCCCCAAAAAAAACATAGTGCCGTGCAGGAAAGGAGACACGAGGTTGGTATCCGCTGCACCACCCAGTAAAAATACAGTGGTTATCCATACAATAGAAATCAGGCCGTTGCGGTAAACTGTGCTCCGCAACTTTGATAATATAGCAGATGAATCTTCATTTACAGTTTGTTTAATTGATTTGATAAATGCTGATATAAACGTGAGCGTAAAGGTTTCAGTGAACGCAAATACCAATACGGTTAAAAGTCCTAATAATGGATGAGTCAATCCAATAATGTCTGTTTTAGCCAGGCCCTGATATCCTGTTAAAAATAACAAAACTGTAGTTATCCCCATCATTAAATATGAAAATATAATCAGTATAAACATTGTGATAATCAGTAAAGATGTAAAATTATCCAGTCTAAAATTATTAGACTATAAATGTAGAATTGTATAAATAATAAAACCATTTTCAATTGAATAAGTACTATTTGGAGCAGAGTAAAATTATGGAGTAATTTTAATCCATTATCAAATATTTTTTCATTAATCAAAGGAAATATAATGTACTTGTTTTCAAAAAAGATAATCCTAATTTTAACATCTATTTTTATTTACTCATTAGTTTCTGGTGGTAACTTAACTGGTACTATCACGTATTCAGGCAAACCTCCCAAGAAGAGATCTCTGAAAATGGATGCAGATCCAGTCTGCAGTTCTGCTCACCGGGATAAGGTGTATGCTGAAAGTTTTATCCTGAACGATGGCGGACAACTGGCTAATGTTCTGGTCTGCCTGAAAAATGTTTCTTACAAAGGAGAAACCCCCAAAAAATCCGCTGTCATTGACCAAATAGGATGTATGTACTCTCCACATGTTTTTGGAATCATGAAAGGTCAGGAATTAATCATTAAAAATAGTGACCCCACCATGCATAATATTCATTCCATGGCAAAGGTAAATGATCAATTCAATTTTGCCATGCCAAAAGTGGTAAAGGAAAAGAAAGTAACATTTAAAAAGATTGAGGATCCCTTTTACATTAAATGTGATGTACATCCCTGGATGAAAGCATGGGCAACTGTCCTTGATCACCCCTATTTTGCTGTCAGCGATACAAATGGGAATTATGAAATCGCGGGGATTCCTGCTGGAAACTATGAAGTTGTGTTCTGGCATGAAAAAGCTAAGGGGATGGGTGGTGTTGGAGAATACAAGGTTACCATAGGTAAAGATAGTGAAACTGTGGTAGTAACCAAGCAAGACCATACGTTTGTCCGTCCTGAGAAAAAGAAATAGGATTATAGATTAGTCATTTAAAAAGGGAAGAAAAACTTCCTTTTTTTTCATCAACTAAAATATCAGTTAATTATCATTACCATTTTCTTTATACCACTCTTTCTGAGCTTCCTTTATTCTGAAAATCGTAATGACGGTCAGTAAAATAATAAATCCGATGTAGCTCAATTTCCATATGAGTGAAAAGTCTTTGACAAATAAGAGTATAATAAACGATAACATCCATAGGCTTCTCACAATCCATGTAATGCTAATATTTATTTTTTCATTTTCCATAAACCCCCGTATTTTTTACAGAGATTAAAACATCAATAACAACAATGAATTGATTAATGGATAAGCCTGAAAACGCAGTTAAACTCAAATTAAAAGCAAATAAAAAATATAGTTTATGCACATGCGGGAAAAGTGATACACTCCCCTATTGTGATAACAATCATAGAATATTTAATGATGAAAATGGGACAAATTTTAAATCATTGAAAGTAATTCCGGAGGAGGACACAATAATTTTGGTTTCATCTTCAACCTGGGAAAATACAGAAAAATAAATCAGGAATAATTTAAGATATTACCAGTCCTCATCATCCCCTTCTTCTTCACCAAAATCATAACCGTTTTTATCGAAATATGCTTTGATTTCTTTCGAAATATCCTTTTTCCCGGGGATAGAGATATTGTAATCTCTCAATCCCTTCAGCATCTCTTTTCGATCACCTTTCATAGAAACCAACTCTTTTCCCCATACCGACCTGGATTCAGGCATTTCCAATTCCTCTTTGGATGGAATGTAGGGTGCCGGCATTTTGGTTCCTGGCATCACAGCCTGAGGATCATCTAGCCATTTAATAATCCATTCTGGTCTCAGTCTTTCTTTGGAAAGGGCAAGGTTCGGCGCCCAGGTTTCAGCACTTTGTTTTGGAAATGTAGTCCCATAAAAATGGCAATTGGAACACACACCTAATTCCTGTAGTTTTTCACCCGCTTTGTATTTATCTGATCGAGTATTCACATGGTAATCTGATTCGAATACCAAATTATTTTTATCCAGGTCTTGAAATGCCGTGATTACAGAATTCCATTCCTCATCACTAAGACTAAAGGTAGGCATTCGCACCTGAAGATTTGGTCTTATCAGGGTGGGTTCCTTTAAAAATTTAAAAAGCCATTTCGGGTGTACTTTTTCTCCCTCAGTATTCAAATTTGGAGGTGAAAATTCCGGTGCACCAATGAGCTCTGCAATTTGTCCGCCGAATCCGTCAATGATGTGACACCCACGACAATTGTACTGATTCAGGATTTTATATCCTTCATATGCTGAATGATTTTCCTGATAGAAACTGGGTTGTTTTACTTCACTTACTTTATCCTCATTAAATGAAAGTAGCGCTGTAACCACCGCTTCAATTTCATCCGGTTTTAGATAAAAATTGGGCATTCGCAGTTTATCTTCTGTTGCAACAATCTTATGCCTGTCAAAAATACGGGGACTTGCAAGTTTTTGTTCAAACCAGGCATAATTCAAATGTTCAATATCATGAATGTGACCGAAATCCAATTTGTCCACCGGTTTAGATCCTTCAGATGTTAATGCGGTTCCAATGGGTTTGGTATTTTCATATCCAGAAATATTGTGGCATGAAAAACATCCGTAAAACCGAATACTTTTATCTGCTACATAGTCAACAGTTTCAGAATAATCCATTTCCGATAGCATATTTTCAGCTTTTTCTTCGGGGAAAGCTTTCACAAGCCAGCCACGGGTGATTTTCTCCAGCTCAACTTTATCTAACTCTGGAAAATCTTCATTTTCAAAATCCTCATTTTTAAATGAAAGGAGATATGCAGTAATATCCTTTGCTTCCTGATCCGTAAGCCTCAGGTTCGGCATTCGTGTTTCGGACGAGTATTCCTGTGGATTTTTGATCCAATTATACACCCATTCTGCGGAAGTTTTTGACCCCAGTCCTATGAGATTTGGACCTTGTTGTTTGGTCAGTCCCAATAAATCTGTTTTTTCATTTTCATACCCATACTCTGAAACTGAATATTCATAGGGAAGTTTATCCAAGTCATAGTCAAGTTCAGACAATTTAGTGTTTTCTTCCTGAAGATTATGACACCCCCTGCAGCCCACATTGTTAAACAGTTGTTCTCCATTATTTGCGTTTCCTAAAAATCTCCTGTCAGAGGATTTATTATTTTTTTTATCTCCTTTAAAAAGATACTCAACAATAGTATTGATTTCGGTTGTATTACGTCGGATCATTTCTTGAGAAGAATTATTTTCTTGATCAAAAAAGTGGGGCATCCATGTATTGTGCCGGAAACTTTGTGGATTATGTATCCATTTTCGTGCCCATTCTTTCGAAACTTTTTCATTGATGCGGGTCAAATCCGGACCGGTGTTGAATCTCTTCGGATATGATTCAATCTGGTGGCATGCGTTACAGCCAGCTTTATCTATAATGGTCAAACCCAATTGCAATTTTTCCCCGCCCTTTATATCCGGCTTTTCCATGTGGCACTTAAAACAGCTTGCTTCAGCGTATTTCACAGGGAGCATAGGTTTCAACCAATGATGCATTTTTTCCCAGTCATACTCATCTTCCCAATCATGTTTTGAATCCATTGAATTTGGCATGTGAACTGCTGAATTAAATGTGGTCCCCCTGCTTCTTCCAGAATGACATCCGGTGCACCCAAACTGTTCTATGGGATGAGGGGATGCTGCAGTTAAATATAAGTCAAGATCAGGGTGGGTTCGATATGGTTGTTCTGCTTCAACATAATCAGGATTATCGATTCCCAGATGACAGCTTGTACAGCGATCCACGGTAGGAACTAAGGCAAAATTCACATCATATTTTACATCGGGAACCACAATCTGCTTTACCTTGTAATAGGGATCCATGAAATCTATAATTGGAAAATCTCTTATGATATCCCCAATCCGATTGGAAAATGACATTTGTTGCCTGTCAAGCCGGGAAAGTTTTACCTCCACCAAATTCACATCCCGCATCACTAGATTTAATTCATCCTCTGCTTGTTTAACCTCCGCTTTCATTTGTTCCAATTCTTTTTCAGTATTATTTTGAAGTGATTCTACACTTTCTTTTTTTAGTTTGAGTTCCTGAAGCTCCAACAAGAATGAATTATACTCCATTTCATATTTTGAGTCTTTTACTTTGGGAAATTCATGGACGTTGGATTTCTCTTTTTCAACTAAATATTTTAATGCGTCAATTTCTGCTTTTTGATGGAGGTAGTCCATATTGGCTTTATAAGATTTGGCTTTTAGCTCAGAGATTTTTTCCTGTACCTGTACAATCATCTCCTTTTTTGATTCAAAATTTTCTTGTGCCCGTTCCAGCTTTTCCAGGTACTGCTTTTGTTCTTCTTTTACGTCAGCAACTGCATCTTTCAGTTTGGCTTTTGCAGTTTCTACCTCCATCTTACGGAATGTTTTTTGATAAATTTTGAAGTCATCATCATTATCATCTATAAACATCCATACCATTGAAATGATAAATAACAGACTGGTGATAGCGAACCACTTATTTAATAAATGGATATTCCAATAGCGTTCGTCCTGCTTATTAAACATTAAAATGATGTTGAATTAAATATTGAAGAACCATTCAGGAATTGCGATAATGTATTTCAAATTAATCATCCAGCGGAGGTACATTTTCAGTGGAAGAGATAACATGCTGAGTCCCAGAAAAATGAAAAAAGAAAATTTCACAGCTCCCACTCTATTTAAAAACCCACTCAATACATATTTTGCAAGAAAAACAGGGACCGCTACAAAATAAAAAATAACAGTAAGAAATCCGATGGATTCCCGCAACAAAATATTTAAAGGTAGACCGGTTCCCAGCCATTTCACCCAAAAATATTCTGAAAGGTTTACATTGGTTAGCGGAACAAGCTTATGGGGATCCCAATATTCAAAGGGTCCGAAGAAATTCCAATTTGGTCCTCTAAAAAATGTGCCGATAAAAATCAGGAAAATCCAGAGAATTATAAATCCGTATAAAAATAAAAATATACCCAGCCTGCGTTCCTTAAATGAATAAAATCCACTTAAATTGTTGGGAGTGGTGCTCATGTAGGGAATTGCCATCAAACCCACAATGATGAGTCCGGGAAAAACAACTCCAGCCAGCCAGGGATCGAAATAAACAAGCATTTCCTGCAAACCCAAGAAATACCATGGTGCTTTGGATGGATTGGGGGTGGAGGCAGGATTGGCAGGTTCTTCCAAGGGTGCAGCCACCAGAACAGACCACACAATTAAAAAGACCATAAAAATGATGAGGGCGATAAATTCAACATAAACAAGATCAGGCCAGACCAGAACCTTATCATCCGGATCATTGTATTCCATCGGTTTTTCCCCCCGGCTCATCCGCTCATCATTTTCGTAAGCCTTGTACATGGACATCCATGTATAAATGAAAACAGAATACACCAGCAATATAATAGGGAAATTATCAGGTTTTGTTAGAGTGATATTAAAATTCTTATCATAATATCCCATGGTAAAAAATAAGGTTATAGTACCGAGAGTAATATATAATCCCGGTTTCGTCCATATCCTCCAGAATCCAAACTTTCGATGGATCTTTTCAAACCAGTCTCCGGGAGGGAAAATAAACGGGAACAGAATTGTAGCCAATGTAAAGCTTATAGTTGGAGCAGATATGGTATCAATGATGTGTTTTAGAGTATCCATAATATTTTAAATGTTCTGTATTAAAGAGGTCCGGATATCCCGCCATCCTTACGAATCCGCCAAAAATGAACTGCCATAAAAATCATGGCTATAAATGGAACACCAATACAATGAAGAACATAAAATCGAAGTAAAGTAGCCTCACCAACAAACCGTCCTCCAAGGAGTGCAAACCGAACATCTGACCCGGCATGAACCAGATTAATATCACCGATAGCCAGCATCGAAGCGCCGGGACCTTCATGTCCTAAAAAGGGTGTTGCCCTTGCCATATTTGTTCCGACCGTCACAGCCCAAATTGCTAATTGATCCCAAGGGAGTAAATACCCTGTAAAACTTAAAAACAAGGTAATAGTCATTAAAAGAACTCCCACACCCCAGTTAAATTCACGCGGTGGCTTATATGACCCTGTCATGAATACCCGCAACATGTGAAGCCAGACTGTCAGCACCATAGCATGGCCGCCCCAGCGATGAATTTCTCTCATGATCCCCAATGGTACCTGCTCCCCTAAATCAATCATATCCGTATAAGCATATTCAACGGTGGGACGATAATAAAACATCAGCATGATTCCCGTAATGGTCAATACAACAAACAAGAAAAAAGATAATCCCCCCATACACCACGTATAACCGATCTTAACGGCATGTTTCGGAAGACGTGCAGGATGAAGATGTAGAAAAACACTGCCTAAAATTGCATGCATTCTCTGGCGGCGGGTTCTGGGAATTCCCGATCGAATGATTGATTTCCAGATTTTAGAGTTTCCCATTCGTTCAATAATAGTCTGTTTTGATTTTTTTTCACTCATCGTTCTACTTAACCTTGATTTATACTTTCAGAAAAGATTCAGTTCTTTCCCATTCTCCTTTTTCGAATTTAAAATTCTTACTCTTATCCACAATAATCTGACCATCGTCTGCCAAGTAAATTTTAAACCGTTCCAGTGGGCGGGGGGCGGGACCTTCAAAGTTCATTCCTGTTGAACGAAAACCACTGCCATGACAGGGGCATTTAAATTTACGTTCTGTGTTCAACCAGTTTGGAGTACATCCCAAATGAGTACACACCGTTGATAACGCATACATTCCTACGTCATCCCGTACAATCCACACACTAAATTTTTTCTTGAAGCTTATATCAACCTTACCAATTTCAAATTCTTCCGGATAACCAATTTTAAAACTTTGTGGCGGCTCAAATAATACATTAGGAAAGAGAAAACGAATTAACACGGTAAAAAAACCTCCCGTGGCTGCAGTAAAAGCTATCCATCCAATGCTTAGCCATTTAAAAAACTTTCTCCTTTCCATGGTTGCACCGGAAGATATTTCCTGAGGAGTCCCTACGGACGCTTCGGGAATAAATTTTTCATCACTCATGATTGATATCCATACACATGTTTCAATGTTTTAATAGCCGTATCTCTAATTTCCATGTTATTATCTTCAGAGGCTAAAATCATTAATTTCCCTTTAAATACTTCATTCGTAAAATCTGAGCTTACTTGGATAGCCACCATGATAGCCTGATCTGCTTCCTGGTAATCAACTTCCGGGAAGGAAGTATAGTAGGAACGATCCATTAAGTTGGCAAGGATATGTGAACCGGAAATGTCCCCCAGTTTTGCAAGTGAAAGAGCAGCATCCCACCGAATATTTACTTCTTCATGATTTAAAAGGGGTTTTAAATCTGGTATGACACTGTGGTCACCCATATTCCCCAGTGAAATCACTACCGTGAGCTGCTCTGTATCTACACGATTAGCGTCCCTCAGAATTTTCTTTAAATCCTCTACTGCCGGCTGAAACTGTAAAAATCCTAATGCCTTTATCGAAGCTAAACGTGTGGCTGGGTTTTCATCATTCAATCCTTCTCTCAATGCTTCTCCATAATGCTGATCGCCGGTGCGACCCATGGCAAGGGCGAGATACATTCGAACTCGTTCATCATCATGAACGGAATGTTTATAGGCGGAAATCAACTGGTTTCTAAACAAACCATCTTCAAAAATTTCATTTTCGTTTACAAGGATTTTAGATAATTCAAAAGCAGATTGCCATCGTTTAGTTGCCGAACCAACTTTCACATCATTGAGCAAATCGGATGCTGATTTTGGTTCCAAGGTTAAGAACTTAGCTATAACAAAAAATGATGTCCCGATAACTACAATCATTAAAGGGATAAGGAAAAAAGAATAGAACAGGACATAAACCCTGCTGGAATTTGATTCTTGTAATGAGGTGTCAGTCATATTTAAATGTTAAATTCTTCCAATACAGAAATAAAAATTAAAGTGTTTCCTGATCTGTAAACAATCGAATTCCTAAACCATTTCCGAATTATACCGGTCATTTCTTATTCTCATTGTTTTTAATCTCATTTTTCAATTGAATCCCAAGCAATAGGGGGAAAAAGAAAAGTAACCCGAGGGTTAAAAGTAATCCAAGAACTATCCATCCCAAATTTTCCATCAACCATTGAAA
>CAZBBE010000046.1:0-11229 GCA_964489755.1 uncultured bacterium
TACCGGAATTGATAGAAGAAGGAGATGAAATTCTATTTGATGTGAAATGTTCCCAGGCTCTGGAAGATATGATAATAAAACAGGGTGGAAAACCGGTCATGTGGAAAACAGGTCATTCTCTCATCAAACAAAAAATGACTGAATTGAAATGTAAATTCGGCGGGGAAATGAGCGGTCATATTTTCTTTGCCGATGATTATTACGGCTATGATGATGCAATTTATGTTGCTGCCCGTACCCTCCAGACATTATCCCGTACACAGCAAACTCTCGCAGAATTGAGAGCTGAAATCCCTATATATCATTCAACACCTGAAATGAGATTGGATTGTAGTTCTGACGAAGAAAAATTTAAAATCGCCAAAAAAGCGAAAAACTATTTCACTTCAAATTTTGAGTGCAGCACCATTGACGGGGTTCGGATTAAATTCGGAGATGGATGGGGGCTTGTGAGGGCATCAAATACTCAACCGGTGATAGTCTGCCGTTTTGAGGCGAAGACAGAAAACCGAATGATGGAAATTAAAAACAGCGTAATGGAAAAACTGAACTCTTTTGGCACATTACATACTTCAGTTGGATACTGACCTAACTCCTCAATATATAACCCACTTAAGGGAAGAAATCAATGATGCGCTTATGGCGCTTCAACTTCCTAAACACCCATCTTATCTGTACGAACCACTGTCTTATGTGTTTTCGGGTAAGGGAAAACGTCTGAGACCCATCCTGTTATGTATTGCCGGAAAAGCAATGGGCGCTTCGGAACATGACCTCAAATATGCCGGTATAGCAGTTGAATTACTTCATAATTTTACACTGGTTCATGATGATATTATGGACCAGGATGATATTCGCCACGGGAAACATACGATTCATAAAAAATGGGATGAATCCACTGCCATTCTCGCCGGAGATGGAATTTATGTATTGTCTTTAAGTTTGATCGCAAAAGTGAAAACCCAACCTTTACGAGTTATAAAAACATTTAATGAAGCGGCGTTGATGGTGTGTGAAGGGCAGGCATATGATAAACAATATGAAAATGATAAAAACATTTCCATAGATGATTACCTCATCATGGTGGAGAAAAAAACCGGATATTTAATAGGGTTGTGTACCGAATTAGGAGGAATTCTGGGGAATCAAAGTGATGAGACCATTGAAGATTTAAAAACATTTGGCACAATTCTGGGAACTGCATTTCAAATACAGGATGATATGCTGGAAATCATGGCAAATGAAGAATCTATGGGAAAAAGTCTTGGGAGTGATTTAACCAAAGGGAAACAAACAATATTATCTATTTTAGCGAGGCAAAAAGAAGAAAAGGAGTGGGATAAATTAAACTCCAATTTTAAGGAAATTGACAATTCAATCAGAGAGCAGAAGGAATATCTGGAATCAAACGGTATTATTGAGGAAGTCAAAAGCATGATTCACTCATATATTAACCTGGCAAATGATATCCTGACCAAAATTCCTAACCCTTGTAATCTCCGGTTAAAACAATTTACCGAGCTCATTCTTAATAGAGATCATTAAGTGAAAGATGAATAGAGAAAAAATAGATCCAAAGAATATGTTTAAACTTATTTTTGATTTTCCGAATCAGATTGAAAAAGCCGTTGTAATTGGAAAAAATATTGGACTGAGGAAAAACTATAGTAAGGTGAACAAAATTGTTTTGGCTGGTATGGGAGGCTCTGCTGTGGGAGGAGATTTATTGTCTCTGGCTTTAAGAAAACATATGACTATACCGTTTTTTGTTTCCAGGAATTATACTTTACCTAATTGGGTGGATGAAAATTCACTAGTGATCTGTTCTTCCTACTCCGGTAATACGGAAGAAACTCTTTCCGCATTTAACGAAGCCGAATCAAAAAATGCAGCAATCATAGGGATAACTACTGGCGGAATTTTATCCTCCAGGTTAGAAGAAAATGATTGTGATAAAATTACCATTCCCAGCGGGTTGCAGCCTCGAGCTGCCGTTGGATTTTCTATGATACCCATGATGTTTCTTATCACGGAAATATTGAAGATCGATATAGATTTGGAATCCATTCTAAAAGAAATAACACGAGAATTATTAGATAAACGAGACATGTATTCAAAAATGGATTCTCAGAACCCGGTTTATACATTAGCACAGAAGATCTACAAAAAGTGTGTGATTATTTATGGGGAAACAGGAGCAACAGATAAACTGGCAATCCGCTGGAAAGGACAATTGAGTGAAAACAGCAAAATGCTTGCTTTCATCAATGAAATTCCAGAAATGAATCATAATGAAATTGTGGGATGGGTAAATAACCCTGAATTATTTATACATTTAGTTGTACTCTGGTTAGTTGATATCAACGGTCACATTAGAAATAAAAAGAGAGTCAAGATAACACAAAGTATATTAGAAAAATTGACCGTAAAACAATACACCGTTTTTTTGGAAGGAAAATCTTTTATCGATCGAATATTTCATTTTATTCATTACGGAGACTGGCTCAGCTATTGGTGTGCTATTCTCCACCAGAAAGATCCCACACCAGTTGACAATATTAACTTCCTTAAAAAAGCTTTGGGTACTTTAAATGAGGGGGATTTGGATTGAATTATGTGATGAAATTCATTGTACTCTGCTCTCTTCATAACTAACTTTTACCATGATTCCAGTTAAAGTTTCTAAAATTACATTTCACCATTCAAGCCGAAGTTATGCAGTGCTATTAAATGAAATTTCTGGAGAAAGGTCACTGCCCGTAATGGTGGGTGCATGTGAAGCGCATTCCATTGCCTTGGCATTAGAATATACAGAACCTCCTAGGCCGATGACACATGACCTCATAAAAGCAATGATCACTGAATCAAAAGGGAAGATTAATTCAGTTAAAATAACTGATTTAATCGATGGTGTATTTTATGCTATGATTGAAATTCAAGGAGCCCAAATCGGTGCATTAAATTTGGATTCCCGCCCCAGTGATGCTATCGCCATCGCATTAAGGACGGAAGCCCCCATTTTTGTTGATGAATCTATCATGGATGACGCGTCACAGTTTGAAGAGGAAAATAATAAAAATGGTTCAGAATTCCTTGAGATTGAAGACCAGAAAGAAGACTTAGAAAGTAAACTAAAAATAGCAGTAGAACTTGAGAAATATGAAGAAGCTGCGGTAATACGGGATCAGCTGAAAGAATATAATTAGATGGTTAACCTTTTAATAGAACCAGTGCATTTTCAGCCGCTTTTTGTTCAGCGGTTTTTTTATTTGAACCGAAACCGGATGGGAATGTTTTTTCATTGATTTTTACATGAACTTCAAACATTTTCAGGTGATCCGGACCAGTAACATTTGATACTAAAAAAACAGGGGTTCCCAATGAATCTGAGTGACAATACTCAATGAGTTCTCCTTTATAGTTTTTTGTTTTCCATGCTTCTTTTTTATGTTTCCAAATGGTTTCTTTTATGATTCTCTGACAGGGGTTAAGTCCACCATCCAAATACATTGCTCCTATGAGTGCTTCAAATAAATTTGCAGATTGGCGGATTGAGACTTTTTCATCTGTTAAATTAACGGCTGAATCTATGGATAAATACGAAACAAGATTTAAATGGTTTCCTATAGAACCCAAAAATTGTTTTTGAACCAATCCTGATCGTTTTTGTGTTAATAGACCTTCGTCACCCATGGGAAATTCTTTCATTAGAAATTTACTGATAACGATATCTATGACTGCGTCACCAAAAAATTCTAATCGTTCATAATTTTTTTTGGGATTGGAAACTTTGGATCTATGGGTTAAAGCCTGAGTTAAATAATCCTTGTTTTTAAAATGATACTTAAATGTTTTTTCTATTGGGTGTGGTTTAAATTTTCGGAAGAGGATATTAATCAGCCATTTAAACGGCATTAATTTTTTCCCCAAGGTCTAAAGGAAAGAACAGCATTGTGTCCACCAAACCCAAATGAATTGGATAATATTCCAGTGATGGACAGGGATTCCGAATGATTAGGAACATAGTCCAGATTACACTCAGGGTCCGGTGTTGTATAATTGATTGTGGGAGGAACCCTGCTGGTTTCAATGGCTTTGATACATGCGACTGCTTCTATTGCTCCACTTGCTCCCAATAAATGACCTGTCATGGATTTGATGGAGCTGATTTTTAACAATTTAGCATGGGAACCAAAAAGGGTATGGATTGCCTCTGTTTCATTTTTATCATTGTAGTAAGTTGATGTGCCGTGAGCATTAATATAATTAATTTCTTTTAAATTAAATTTACCGTCTTCAACAGCTAATTTCATTGCTTTAACAGCACCATAACCACCTTTTATGGGTTGGGTAATATGGAAGGCATCATTCGTAGATCCATAACCAGCAAGTTCTGCAAATATGTTTGCATTTCTATTTTTCGCATGGTCTTCCGTCTCCAATATAAGGATTCCTGCACCTTCACCCATAACGAACCCTTTTCTGTCCAAATCGAAGGGCCGGCTTGCTTCAGATGGGACATCATTTTTTTGTGTCAGGGCTTTCATATTGGCAAATCCTGCCATGGGTAATGGTGAGACACTAGCTTCCGACCCACCTGAAATGACAATATCTACATCTCCTGCTCTCAGTAATCTCAACGAATATCCGATTGCATCATTAGCAGAAGCACAGGCAGAGATTACTGTTTGATTCGGTCCTTGGAATCCATATTTTATTGCGATTTGCCCAGCAGCAATATTTGCTATCATTTTTGGAACAAAATATGGAGAAACCCTGCGAGGACCCCGTTTGGATAATGCAGTGTGTTGTTCTTCCAAAGTATGAATTCCGCCAACACCGGTACCCAGGATAACGCCGACTCTTTCTCTGCAGATTGATTCCAAATCCAGTCCCGCCTGATGAATGGCTTCTGAGGCAGCGACCAGAGCCAGAATGGAGAACCGATCGAGTTTCCTGATCTCACGGCGGTCTACATAATTTTCCGGGTCGAATCCTGTTAATTCTCCAGCAATGGTAATGGGGAAATCCGTAATATCAAAACCGGAAATGGTATCTATACCTGATTTTCCAGAACACAGTCCCTCCCAATAGGAAGGCACCGATAGACCGTTAGGTGCCAGAGCACCTAATCCGGTAACGACAACTTTCATAACGAAGGATGTTTAATACAATTAATTCCCATCAATATATTTTACAGCGGCACCAACCGTGGTGATATTTTCAGCATCATCATCTGGAATTTCAATTCCGAATTCTTCTTCTAATTCCATGATAAGTTCCACCGTATCAAGCGAATCAGCGCCGAGATCATCCACAAAAGATGCTTCCATCGTAATTTGAGAATCTTCTACTCCAAGTTTATCCAAAACAACATCTTTCACTTTATCAAATGTTGACATTTCAACTCCTTTTTTTATTTCATTACCATACCGCCATCAACGGTAATTGTTTGTCCAGTGATGTAACCGGATTCATCTGAAGCTAAAAACAAAGCTAAAGCGGCTACATCCTTCGGTGTCCCAAATCGTCCCATTGGGATGGTTTTTTTCATCTGAGATTTTATATCTTCAGATAAATTTTCAGTCATAGATGTTGTTATAAATCCAGGGGCGATACAATTTACGGTAATATTTCGTTTTGCCAGTTCTTGGGCGGAAGATTTAGTAAGTCCCATTAAACCCGCTTTTGACGCAACATAGTTTGCTTGTCCTGTGTTTCCCATGATTCCAACAACGGACCCTATATTGATAATTCTTCCAAATTTTTGTTTCAGCATAGGTCTTATAACATGGCGTGTACAATTAAAAGCGCCCTTCAAATTTACAATCAATACATCATCCCATTGCTCTTCTGTCATTCGAGCCAATAGTGTATCTTTTGTAATTCCGGCGTTATTGATCAAAATATCAATTCGCTCAAAATCCTCCAGTACTTTGAGAACCATCTCTTTTACATTTTCCCAATCTGCAATATCACAAGAATATCCCTTTATACTTCCTGAAGTTGAGGAAGGAATTTGAATCTCATTTATCGGTGTGATATCCCTACTTATTCCGGCAACCTTAATCCCCCTTTGACAAAACAATTCTGCGATACTTTTTCCGATTCCCCTAGAAGCGCCGGTTATCAATGCTGTTTTATCTTTTATGCCAAACATAAATTTAATTTATTTAAGGTTCCAATGGGTTTTGTCAAAGTTGATTTATTAATTCTGCGGTTTAATCCGGTTAACACTTTTCCCGGTCCCACTTCAAGAAATCTGGTTGTTCCGTATGAAATCATATTCTCGATTGTTTCTGACCACAATACCGGATGTTCCAATTGGCGTAGCAAATTAGATTTAATTTCTGATTTATCTGTAGTCGGTTGTGCTGTAACATTTAAAAATACAGGAAAATCTGCGTCCCTAATTTCAATGGAATTTAGGATTTCTGCAAGGCTATGTCTTGCCGGTTTCATCAGCGCTGAATGGAAGGCGCCGCTTACGTTTAGCATAACAGTCATTTTTGCACCACATCCCTTTGCATTTTTCATAAATGAATGAACAGCATCAATGTCTCCGGAAATGACCACTTGTCCTGGCGCATTAAAATTAGCGGGAGAAACCACTGACCCATTTTTTGTGATATCATCGCAGATAGATTGTACTTTTTCCGGAGATAAACCGATAACCGCTCCCATGGTTCCCGAAAGGGTTTTCCCTGCTTCGTACATAGCATTTGCTCTGCATTTTACTAATTTTAATCCAGTTTCGAAGTCAAATGAATTCGCAATGGTCAGTGCGGAAAATTCCCCTAAACTGTGTCCTGCTCCGAACACCGGTTTAATTCCTTTGTCAAATAATAGTCTTCCCATGATAACGCTAACGGTAAACAAAGCTGGCTGAGTGAATCTTGTTTCCTTTAATTTATTTTCTGGACCATTGAAAATGATTGAGGTAAGATCACATTCCATGATTTCATCAGCTTGTTTGAAATAGGACCTTCCAATTTCAGTATTTTCATACACATCACGTCCCATTCCAACCTTTTGGGAACCCTGCCCTGGGAAAATAAAGGCAGTCCTCAAATTACATACCCCACCTAATTAGCATACTGCCCCAGGTAAATCCGCCGCCAAATGCCGCCAATAGGACAAGGTCACCATTTTCTATTCGTCCTTCCTCGACAGCTTCATCCAGTCCGATGGGAATGGTACCTGCAGTAGTATTCCCATAGTTTTGGATATTGATTAATACCTGCTCTTCAGATAAGTTACATCGTGCACATGAGGCATCTATGATTCGTTTGTTCGCCTGGTGTGGAATAAACAGTTTTAGATCTTTTCCTGTGTAACCATTTTTTTCTAGTATTTTTCCACTGACCTCAGCCATTTTCTTTACGGCAAATTTGAATACTGTTTTACCATCCTGAAAAATAAAATGCTGTTTATTGGATACGGTTTCCAAAGAAGCAGGTCTAAGACTGCCGCCTGCCGGAACATTCAAATGATTGCTCCCGCTCCCATCAAGATGTAATAAAGCATCCAATATTCCCACATCCTCATTTGTCGGTTCAAGGAGAACTCCACCACCGCCATCGCCAAAAATGATACAGGTATCTCTGTCGGTATAATCGATGATAGAACTCATGGTATCCACACCGATGACCATGACATTTTTATACCGATTTGATTCAACCAATTTTGAGCCTGTTTCCAGTGCATAAATAAAACCTGTACAGGCACCGGACAGGTCAAATCCCCAAGCATTTTTTGCCCCGATTTTATTCTGGACCAACGCAGCAGTTGAAACCACCATCATATCAGGTGTGCTTGTGGCAATAATAATAACATCTATATCTTCAGGTGATTTTCCGGATTTCTCCAATATCTGTTTAGCAATATTTGCTGCCATGTCTGAGGTCGCCTCACCTTTTTTAACCAGTCGTCGCTCTTTGATACCGGTCCTTGATTGAATCCATTCATCTGATGTATCCACCATTTTTTCAAGATCAAAATTGGTTAATACCCTTTCCGGCAAATATTTTGCTGTCTCTGTGATTAATGCGTTCAATTTTTTTCTGCTATGAATTTTTTGATAGATTTATGAGTATTCTCCACAAATTTTTCTTCCACACATTTTTTTGCAACGAATATGGAATTCTTTATTGATTTTGCTCCGGCACTGCCATGGCCAATGATACAAACACCATTCACACCCAATAATGGTGTTCCCCCATGTTCTTCATAATCATATTGTTTTTTCAACGAATTAAATACCGGTTTCATTAAAGCGGCTCCTATTTTGTAGGTTAACTTTTCTTTAATTCGGTCATTGATTTCTTCACTGAAAATATTGATCCAGCTTTCCGCAAATTTCAAAACCGTATTTCCAACAAAACCGTCGCACACAAGTACCCGAGCTTCACTGGTCAGGAGACTCCGTCCTTCTACATTTCCAATGAAGTTTGGAAGATATTGATCAAGTAGTTTATAGGTTTCCTGATAGAGTTCATTCCCTTTGTTCGGTTCTTCACCTATGTTTACCAATCCAACTTTTGGATTTATAAATCCTTCAATATGTTCCAAATGATATGATGCCATAACTGCAAATTGTAACAGGTGATATGGTTTTACTTCAGGATTTGCACCCACATCACATAATATTTTTCCACCCATATTTGTTGGAATATATGCTCCCAAGGCCGGTCGCAATACACCCTCAATTCTACCTAATAACAAAAGAGCGGTTGCCATGACCGCTCCCGTACTCCCTGCGCTGATAAAAGCATCCGCTTTTTGTTGTTTCACCAGTTTTAAACCTTTCACAATGGATGAATCCGGTTTCGTTTTTATAATCCTGGATGCTTTATCTGCCATAGTTATTTTTTCAGGGGCATGGCAAATAGAAAATTTTTTGGGTAAATTGTCACTCACATAATTAAGAATGATTGACTCATCCCCAACCAAGGTAATATGGGTGTTTTCAGGAAGTTGAATATGAGCATCTAAAGCACCTTCGATTCCCGCTGATGGTGCTTTATCGCCACCCATGATATCCAGGGCGAGATTCACCTCAGATTATCAGTCGTTTGTTGAAATTACAGGTCTGCCTCGATAATAACCACAATTTGGACATGCACGATGGGGAAGTTTTGTTGATCCACATTGAGGACAGTCCGAATAATTGACAGGTGCTGGTTTATAATGAGACCGTCTTTTTCTGCCACGTGCTTTTGACTGTCGTCTCTTTGGTAAAGCCATTAATTTTTCCTTTTTTTAGTTTGAAATTAATTGATTCAGTTTTTCAAAGGGTAAACGCTTTTTTCTGGATTTACAATTGCAAGATTTTATATTCAGATTGACTCCACAATGAGAGCACAGCCCCATACACGATTCTCCACATATGATTTTTATTGGTGTCGAAAGTTGCATTGTTTCTCTGATGAAGGGCGTAATATCAATCTGTTCCAGTTCTTCAGTGAAAAAAATAATTTCTTCATTTTTTTCACTGAGCAGTTCTTTTTGAGGTGTTAAAATTAATTTAAATAAAATATCTTGATGATTTTGAAACTCTGTTAGACATCTATCACAATGTATCAATAGATTGCACGACAAATTTCCTTTTAAATTAAAACCCTGGTTATCAGGCTTACAGGATAAAACACAATTAATGTGTGGTCCAGAAAATTTTATGTTTGGAACATCAAGTGACTCTACAGATATGAAGTAGCCTTTTTTTTCAAATCCAATCTGTAATTCATTTCGAAATAACTGCATAAGTCTAACGGAACCAGAGTATATTTAATTAATGTTAGACTTATAAAATGTGTCTGGATTTATTACTTTTCAATCTGAAGAACCTTCTTCGGAAGAATCAGAATTTGTATTGTCCTCATTGGATTCATTAACACCAGCATCTCCCCCATCATCGGTGTCCGATTGGCCATCATCGTCTGAATCATTGGTTATATCAGAGTAAGTATCATTCTCATCATCTAATTCATCTTCATCCTTACGTTCCAAAAGATTATCATCATCAGACTTCTTCTTAAAGATTACAAACATAAGGGTCTCTGCAACACTCAAAATAGATAGTCCATAAGATGCGACTCCTAATACAATTATAAAAAGAAAACAACTAAGAATAACTGCGGAAGCCATTTCTGTACCGCTTAAATCCCCACCGTTATCAAATGGAATAAATGACAGGCAGGAACAACAGAAATTACATGTGGCTGTACAAATGCAATTAAACGATACACAGATTTGATTGATGAATTCGGGATATACATTGTCATACGCATAACTGACAATTCGGTTCAATTTATCACCCATGAACCAATCACATCCAAAAACAGTGTTGATCAGTGAAAAGCTTGCTGTCATAAACCATTTAAAAATATGTAATCCAATAACTAAAATTGGAAGAAGGGATAAATGGTAAAAAATAATTCTCCAAGGTTGAGACCATGTAATAGAGTACGATTGAAAAACAGTTCCCATGGTGTCTTCTTCTGAAGTCCCAACAATTGCCGGTGAATAAAGAAGAGAAATAATGAGTACAACACCCGTATAAATCGTAAACAATGCGCCTAAGAAATAGAAGATGTAAGGAATGGAAAAAAGGAACTCTCCAACATAAGGAATTTTACCAAAGAGGGCAAAGATTCCTGAGAAAAATAGAAAAAATGTAATGATTAACGCTATTGAGATTGGTGCCATAATTACAGCATGCCAATGTTTTTTAACATAGTTGCATGCATCGGAGGATGAGAAAAAATTATCTCCTTTTAACTGCTTATAGGTTACCCTCGAAACTTCTGTACAGGCTAATGATATTGAGAAAAATAAGAGTAAAACTCCGATATCATAGACCGCACAGGCATACCAGGGTATATTTTCTACAACTGTAAAGAGACATGGATAAAGCCCGACATCACCCAGTGTATTACCGCATAAAATGAACGAAATTGCCGTAAGTATCCAATACGCTGCATAACCTACCAAGGTACCTGCCAACATAATCATTATCTTTTTTCCGCTTAATGCGAGACGAGGAGCCCGCAGGACATCACGAATGTCAAAATATAATTTTAATGGTTCCATTATAATTACTCCTTGGTTTCTCTTACATAATCAATCCATGACTCCAAATGCATGGAATCACGAATTCTATCGGTAACAATCATAGCAGAATCTTTTGATGCGAATGATCCCACCCTGATTCTATACCACAATTCTTTG
>CAZBBE010000047.1:0-11110 GCA_964489755.1 uncultured bacterium
AGCTAACTGTTCCATCATCAGAAACATTTATTCTAAACAGGGAGAATGTGATCCCTGTCACATTTGCTTTACACCAGAATTACCCAAATCCATTCAATCCAATCACAACACTAAGGTATGACCTATCATCAGATGCATTGGTCACTCTGAGCATTTATGATATGTTGGGCAGAGAAATTACCCAGCTTGTTAACACCACCCAACAGGCAGGTTTCAAGTCAGTCCAGTGGGATGCTACAGACTCAATGGGCAGACCTGTAAGTGCTGGAGTCTATCTCTACCAGATACAGGCAGGAGAGTTTGTTCAGACCAGGAAGATGGTGCTGTTGAAGTAGTCGTTCATGTGAAAGATTATTTTTACCTTGTTGCACTAGTGCTGGTACTACATTCATGTACAATGGAGTCTAAAAACCAAATAGTAGAGGCCGCATGTGGACAGTGTCAGTTTAACATGACAGAACAATCAGGCTGTGATTTAGCTGTGCGAGTGAATGGAAAATCTTATTTTGTTGATAATACCAATATTGATGACCACGGTGATGCACATGCGGATGATGGATTCTGCAGTACGGTCCGCACTGCGCGGGTGAAAGGTGAAATTGTTGAAGGACGATTTAAGGTAGAATCGTTTGATTTAATAAAGTAGGTAACCCAAGCTCTTTGTAAAAAGGAGGGGGCTATGGTAAAGTATGCACTAAATTGGTAGTTAATAAACAGTATACAAAGAGTCATAACTTATAGCATTTCCATAGGAAATTATTCATTGCACAATAGAGACCAAAATCATCCACCAATAATTGAATTGGATAAAGATCATCCAGGTTTTCATGATAAAGAATATAGAAAACGAAGAAATCTGATTGCTGAGAAAGCATATAGGTTTAGTATCGGTGATAGAATCCCCAAAGTTGAATATACCGAGGAAGAACATAAAACATGGTCTGAAGTGTTGGCAAAATTATCTTCATTACACAAAACCCATGCGTGCAAATATTTTTTAGATGCTCTTAGTTTAGTTGAATTAAATGACAAAAAGGTTCCACAACTTTGTGATATTAATATACTGTTAAAAGATTTATCGGGATTTCAGATGGTTCCCGTTGCTGGTCTAATTTCTCCAGAGCATTTTCTTTTGCGTTTAGGAGATAAGATCTTTAGTGCTACTCAGTATATTCGTCATCATAGCAGTCCTTTTTATACTCCTGAACCAGATATCATTCATGAATTGGTAGGGCACGCGATCACACTCGCACATCCGTTTTTTTCTGAACTTAATTTTCGATTTGGATTAGCAGCTAAGAAAGCAAAACCTGAGAGTTTCGAACGATTGATTCAGGCATATTGGTATACTCTGGAGTTTGGACTTATTCAGGAGAACGGAGAAATTAAAGCCTACGGGGCCGGTCTGTTATCATCTATTGGTGAAATGCCAAGCTATGAATCTGAAGTGAAATTATACTCATTTGATTTAGAAAAAATCAGCAATACACAGTTTGACCCAACCGATTATCAACCTGGTCTTTTTGTTGCACCATCAATTGAAAGTTTGCAAATCACACTTATCGATTGGCTGGACAATTTCCAGTAATTAATAAGATTTAATCAGGCCAATTCTTATCTATTGAATCTCTGATTGAAGTAGGCTTCATTTCATCCAATATTTCTGGTTTTTGTACTATATATTTTGAGCCTATGGTTTGTAATTCCCCTACAAACCTCTATCACTTGACAATTCAACCTCTTTGTAAAGAAGTGGGGATGGGGTAAACTTATCAAGTTGCTGGGATATTCCCAGTGTTTTCATCTATCCTATGCATGCTAAGTAAAACATTACTATTTTCTCTGAATAATTAAGGAATTTTTTGATTAAAACAGAAGTCTAATATTATTATGAATATGAAAGCTAAACTACAGCTCGCCCTTCTTTCAATTCCTGCTTTATCCTGTTTGTTTGGACAGTTGAGCCAGGATTTACCTCCCGAAAGTTTTACATATCAACCGGAACAAAATGTTGCCACTATTACAATGCCGGACCTGGACCTGGATGCTTTGCTTGCAGAAGATGAGAACCGTCCGCCAGGGAAACCATTTAGGTATGGTCATAAGTTTACCGTAGACCTATCACCATCCAGTGCCGGTTCGTGGTGGGAACCTCCTAATGGCGGTCGTATCTGGAGATTAAAAATTGAGAGCACCGGTGCATTTGCAATCAGCCTTGTATTTGACCGGTTTCACCTTCCTTTAAACAGTACTCTCCATGTATACAGTCCGGATAAATCAGAGCTTTATGGTGCGTACACCTCCGAAAATAACAATCCGGATGAAGTTTTTGCTACCCCGCTGGTGAAGGGTGATGCTGTCAATATAGAATTTTATCTTCCCAAAACCAGTGAAGAATATAGTCTCCATCTGTCTGAAGTGATCCATGACTACCTTGATATAATGAATATTACTCAAAACAGAACACGAAGCTGTGGTGTGAACGTTGTGTGCCCGGAAGCGGATAATTACCAGGACCAGGTGAATGCAGCAGCCTGGTTGGATATGGGTGCTTATATTTGTTCCGGAGCAATGGTCAATAATACAAGCATGGATTTAACACCCTATTTCCTCACTGCGGACCACTGTGTAGATGGCGAAAATCCCGCCATATTCAGGTTCTATTTTAATTACGAAACGAGTTCCTGCAGTGGGTCCAACGCTGGTTACGGTTCCTATGCATATGGCTCCATTATGCGTTCCCGGTCATATGATATGGACCCGGATTTTGCGCTGTTGGAAATTACCGGAAATGTTTATGAAGCGTGGGATGTTTTTTACGCCGGGTGGACACGAAGTGCATCGGCTCCTGTTGTATCGTGTGGTGTTCATCATCCTGGTGGGGCTCCGAAAAAGATCAATTTTGATGATGATTATGCCAACAGCTCACCTCCAATCAACTGGGGAGAGGCGGGCAATTCACCTGCCGGGTCGCACTGGGGAATTGTCTGGGATGATGGCGGAACGGAGGGCGGTTCTTCAGGGTCTCCGGCATATGATGTGAACGGAAGGATTATCGGTCAACTTTCCGGAGGTAGCGGTGGGTGCGAATCCGGGGATGGCTATTACGGGAAATTCTGGCGTGCCTGGGATGGAAGCAGTTCATCAACACGGCTCAAAGACTGGCTTGACCCCGATGATTTAGATGTGACAACCCTGGACGGCACGTATGACGGGTCCACTAATCCCCAGCCCTACATTACTGTTACAACTCCGAATGGAGGAGAGCAATGGTTTATTGGGGACAGTGAAAATATTAATTGGGACACTGAAAACGCAGGAAGCTATGTGGAAATAGGGCTCTACCGGAGCGGAACATTTGTTGGAACTATTTCAAACAGCACAAACAATGACGGATATTATTTGTGGACAATCCCCGCCTGGTGTGAGTCTTCAGTGTACTACAAAGTAAAGATTACCGATACATCTAACAGTTTAACCTATGATTACAGCGACAATAATTTCACAATTACAGGGGTTCCGGAGATCACTGTGATTTCGCCAAACGGCGGTGAGAATTGGGAGATTGGTTCCTCGCACACCATTACCTGGACCAGTGAGAACATAGGAAACAATATGAAGATACAGCTGTGGGAAAACGGCAGTAATTATTTTACCATTATCAATAGCACCTACAACGATGGAAGCTATAACTGGTCCATCCCTGAGTCTATTGAACCATCAACACAATACAAAATAAAAATAAACGATACCAGCGATGCATCCATCTATGATTTTAGTGATGATAATTTTTCTCTTTACAGTCCCGGATGGTCTGAGTTTGACTTTGTCTCTGTCATAACCGTTCTGGATGACGGGGTAGAGGATATTACCTATGATTTGACCATCGGTACAAATCCACAGGCAACGAATGGATATGATGAGGGTTATGACCTCTACGCACCTCCTGCACCTCCACCTCCGGCTTTTGATGGTGTGCTCTACAACAGCATATCGGGTGACAGGTATTTCACGGACTTTCGTCCATCCACCCCTGAAGAGGGGACAACAGAGTGGCAGATTCAGCTCCAACCGAGTCAGGGTGCTACCCAGTTTACATGTGTATGGGACCCCAGCGAATTGGGGGATGGACAGTTTTATTTACAGGATATGTTTGGCGGTGTCATGATCAATATCAATATGAAGAACACCAGTTCCAGCTCTTTTGAAATTAATTTTACTCAAATGAAAATTATTCATATCAATTCTGAGATGATTGAATTGGGAGTGGACTATTTCGCAGACTGGAACATTGTGGGACTCGCTGTTGAAAGTGACGAAACATTTTATGAGAGTTTGTTTCCTAACAGCATGCCGGGTACCCTGTTTGAGTTTGACGGGACATACTTGTCAGTGGATAATCTTGAACTGGGTAAAGGGTATCTTTTGAGATTTAATGATGCTGGGATGGTGACATTCTCCGGTTATCCAATAACAGAACTGACCGTAAGCCTTTTAGAAAACTGGAATCTTATTACCGGGCTGTCGGTTTCCCTGCCTGTTGAAAACATCAATGACCCGGACGGTATTATCCTGCCGGGTACGATCTACGGATTAACCGGTACCTATGTGAGTGCAGACACTCTCCATCCGGGCAAAGGATACTGGGTGAGGGCCAGTGAATCCGGTGATATCACACTCACTTCCGGAGCTTTGACAAGGCAAGCTCCCTTTGTGAACAGAACAGTGGAGGCCAACCTCCTCACCTTTTCACACAATGGTTATTCTATTGACCTATATTTCGGAAAAAAGATTTCTGAGGATGAATGGCTGAGTTTCAGTCTGCCTCCTGTTTTTCCGGGCATGGTTTTTGATGCGCGGTTTTCCGGGAACATGAAGTATGCAGTGGATTCTGGTGAGATTGAAGTATTAAACCATTCAGAAACTCTCACAATAGAGTACGACATCAAAGTAGGTGTGGGTGAAAACATGAACTGGGTACTGGAATCAAATAATGGCAAAGATTATATCCTGGAAGGCACAGGAGAGATCACTGTTCCATCGGCTGAAAGATTTATTTTAAACAGAAAACCGATCATTCCCATCACATTTACGCTGCACCAGAACTTTCCAAACCCATTTAATCCTATTACAACTTTGCGGTACGACCTACCATCAGATGCCTTTGTAATTCTTACAGTTTATGATATGCTGGGTAAAAAAATCACCCAGCTGGTCAACACCAATCAGGAAGCAGGCTTCAGGTCAGTTCAGTGGGATGCTACAGACTCAATGGGCAGACCTGTGAGTGCAGGAGTATACCTTTACCAGATTAGTGCTGGTGAGATTGTGCACACCAAAAAGATGGTATTGTTGAAGTAAAATTCTATAATCTTTTGCACCAAACGAGCGCAGTGTGAGTTAATCTATATTGGCTCGATTGTACTCTGAGACACTAAAAAAAATCCCCCATGAGAACTGGAGGTTTTTACTTGGACTAAATCTTCTCTAATTTTTCCTGGAGAATCTTTTCAAACATCTGGTCAAGGTGTTCTCCCTTAATTTTCCATTGTCCGCCTATCTTTAATGCAGGAATTTTTCTCTGCTGAACCAATCGATATACGGTTTGTTCTTTTATATCTAAATAGTCTGCTACTTCTTTTATTCCTAAGATTCCGTTATTCATTTTCACTCAAAAAAATATTGTGTATGTGGAGTGTGATTTTTTTCCAAAAGATAGTTGTCATTTAGATACAACTATGGCTGATGGTTACCAGTACCTATTATTAATATCGGTTTATTATTGGCAAATGTTAAGGGTGAAATCCTGTTTTAATCACTTTTTAAAGATTTGGGGGATGAGATTGATTGATTATTAACTTTAAAAAGTTCTATGAAGAATATTATTATTATATGGTCAGCGATATTTTTTTTCAACCTGTTTTCGTCCTTCACTCACATAGCTGGAAAAGAGGCGGTCATGCAAATAGCACCATGGAATATTGCCTTCTTTCGTTCTCTTTTGGCAGTGTTTGTTCTCTGGATAATGATGCGAGCCTCAGGCAAAACTATCTTCCTTGAGCGTACTGACAGTTCCAGGTTTGTTATTTTGGGCGCACTTGCGGTTCCTTTGAATCAGCTTGCATTTATCACTGGGCTTCAGCACACTCCGGTTTCTCATCCCGCTGTTCTCTATGCTACCACATCCGCATGGGTGCTAATTATGTCTGTACTAATTGGTGTGGAAAGACTAAGATGGTGGAAATGGGTTGGGGTAGGCTTTTCTATTATAGGTGTTTTTGTGTTAATGGGTGATAAACTTCTGACTTTTGGAGATGAAACAATTTTTGGAGATATGATTCTTTTGTTTGCTGTACTCTCATGGTCGCTCTATACTGTCATCTGTAAACCTATAGTTGAGCGCTATGGAGCGCTTGAAACGACCTTTTTAGTAATGAGTTTTGGAGCACTGCTATATTTTCCATTTGGATTGTTTTTTACGGTTACGGGTGACTTTAGCTCGGCAAGTGTCAGTGCCTGGTTGGGAATTATTTACATGGGCATAATGACATCCGGTGTAGCCTATTTTTTATGGGTCTGGCTGTTAGAAAGAATTCGTCCATCGCAGGTTGCGGTGGTTGCTTCTGCACAACCGCCCACCACTATTCTGCTTGCCTGGTTTGTATTTGGAGAAATCCCATCCTTAAATTTGGTATTTAGCATTATTTTAATACTCTTTGGAATCATTTTCATGGTTGGTTATGGTGGTCCTAAAAGGGGAGCTGGTGCGGAAGGTTCTTAAAATAAAAACGAATAAAATCAAATATATTTATATATAGAAAATTATTTTAGGGGAAACACTCTCAACACTCTAACTCTAAAATAAGCATTTCCCGAAGTGAGCTATCCGGTACATGTATAAGGATCCAGAAACCATTTGTGTAATCATTTGTGCTGTATTACATTGGAATTGAGGCCAAGATTATTTTTTTACTTTATCGTTCTAAAAGAAAGTGAAAAATATATTTAAACACAAAATTTTCTATGTTTAAGATGATATCTCGCAGACGATTTTTACAATTAAGTGGGATGACAGCAGCGGGTCTTATAATTCCAAAACGGTTGGAAGGATTAACCTGTGACCCGTCAACAGCTGATTTAATGGGGCTCGGTCCGTATTGGGAACCGAATTCACCCTACCGAACTGTTCTTGCATCAGCGGATGAACCGGGAGTTCGTCTCTTTCTCACGGGAGTGGTCACAGCAAATGATTGTCAGACGCCCATCCCAAATGTGGCCATTGATGCCTGGCAAGCCAATAATGACGGATGCTATTCTGTGTTTCAGACCTGCGAGACCGGTAATCCTGAGAATGATTATTTGAATCTCCGGGGGCGGGTCTTATCTGGACCCCAGGGACAATATTTTATTGAAACAATTAAGCCCGGACCCTATCCATTAGGTTTGGATCGTTTTCGCCCCAGCCACATTCATTTTATGATAACTCCACCAGCCGGGGAGCCCCTCATAACTCAGCTCTATTTTGAGGGGGATGAGTATATAGATGAGGATGCTGGCTCCTCTGACCCTGGCGCAATTGACAGGATAATCCCGCTAAATGAAACGGAAGACGGACTGGAGGGAATTTTTAACATCAAGTTAAATATTGACCCGGACCAAAGAGTGGTCAACACCCTGCAACCCGCGCATGGGAATACAAATCATTTACAAGATATTTCCACTTTCCCAAACCCATTTAACTCTCAGGTTGAAATTCAGTTTGATTTAACAGAATCTTCACATGTTTTGGTTTCGGTTTATGATATAAATGGAAGATGGGCACAAACCATCACAAATGAATCTTTATCAAAAGGTAGACACTCCTTTCACTGGGATGGGAAATCTTCTATTGGGAGGACCGTTTCTGCCGGTAAATATTTTATCCATTTTCAAACTCAGAATGGGCATCAATTAAAATTAATTACTTTTTTGAAATGAAAAACTGTCTGATAACTATTTTTGTTTTTGTTGGTATTGTGTATGCTCAACCCTCATTAGAGTTTGGTCAGAACTACCAGGTAATCCCTGAAAATAACATAGATCAAAAATTTCCTCATTCAGCCATTGATTCAAATGATATACTCCACTTGGTGTGGGTGAATGATAATAATGGTAGTAAAGATGTGTACTATGCTCAATCCTATGATGGAGGCTTTTCATTCTCTGAACCCGTGAGGATGAATTCCCATACTAACACAGTGGTAGCATATATTCAGTCTGGTCCGAAAATAACCGTTCGAGGAGAAGAAATTATTGTAGTGTTCATGGATGATCGCACTGGGTATACATCGATTTACATCAATGTATCCACAGATTCAGGAACCTCCTGGGGTGATGATATAAGAGTGAGTGACCAGATGTATTTGGAAGCATATCCGGAAATTGGTACCGGAATTGATGAAACATTGCACCTTATATATTACAGCTACAATCAAAATTATTTATTAAACAGTGTCCGTTATTCAACCTCTCCTCCAGGCTCAATTGATTTTTCTTCAAGTATCCCTGTGGGAATAACAAATGAGGAGATGGAACCTTGTGACTGTTGTCAGCCAAACATTGTTATCGCAGATAATGGCGATATGATTATTGGATACCGAAATAATATATCAAACCTTCGCATGCATTACATTGTTAAAAAGGAGTATGGTTCTGATAGCTTTCAAGAGCCGGTCCAAATATCATATTATTCTGATTATTCTTCCTATTGTCCATCCTCTGGACCATCTCTGTCCATTGAAAATAATTCTATTGCTGCTGGGTTTTACGTTAGCCAGCATAACAATTCTTATGTGAATCATGCTTCCTTGGATTCACTTATGTTTTCTGAGGAAGTGAATGTAAACCCTGGGTCGGGCTCCTCCCAGAATTTCCCTTTTGTTGTTTTGAAAGAATCTGTTATTCACACAGCATGGATTGATTACCGCAATGGCAATCCCGATATCTACTATGGCGCGGTGGATTTAGGGGGGGATGAATTGGTGAACGAGCAAAGGATTAGTGATGACCCGGAAGAGTCCAGCAATGTTCAAAAGGACCCCTTTCTCATCTGGAAAAATAATGATCTGATCTGCTTCTGGTCAGACAATCGCACGGGTGATTATCAGATTTTCATGGCTAATTCGGGGGGTGACCAAAGTGAAACTATCACCATAACTCACAGTTCAGATTGGAATTTGGTCGGTCTGCCATTAAATGTAGATGACGCGTCCTACGAAATACTCTTTCCTGAAGCAGTGGAGGGTACGTTGTTTGGATTTTATGATGGTTATGAAGTAGAAACCCAATTGGAAATGGGACGAGGATATTGGCTCAGGTTTAATTCATCAGGGGTTACCCAAATCAGTGGATTTTCAGAGGACACCCTCGCTGTTGCACTTTCTGAAGGATGGAACTTAATCTCAGGGATTCACACTGAATTTGAATTGAACCAGATTTTCGATCCGGATGAAATTATTATATTGGGAACACTGTTTCAATTTGATGAAGGCTACAGCGAGGCTGAATTAATTCTTCCCGGAAAAGGATACTGGGTAAGATCAAACTCTGAAGGAATTATTTATTTTATAGAATAATACGAAGAGACTGAGATCTTCATTACCCAGCAGAAATTTGTTTCCCTCATATTTTTTATTTAACTTCCGCCGAAGTTAGTTGTCATATACTAAAATGAAAAGGTTAAGTTTATTTATTAAATTCTTTCAAAATGCCTTGATTTTACTATTAATTGGGGTGATGTCGGCTCAATCAATCGGCAAGAACTCAGGTAAAATCAAACAGGTTCTAGATAAAGAAGAAATTCCTTCCATTCTGAAACGTTGTGAATCGATGAATACATTCCTTGAACAAAATCAACCTTTACCGCCAGACTATCCACTTATAAATAATCTCCCGAAGGAATCTACACCGATACATTCCAAACAAATACCTGCCCCTCAACTTGATATCCAAACCACCATTTCTTCCAGGGAAGTAAATTTTGATCTACGAGCAGCCACCCATTTATTGAGAAGAACTACCTTTGGCCCAACATGGGAACAGATCAACTCCACTCACACTGAAGGTCTTGATGCAACGGTGGACGCATTGCTGGAAGACCAGCCCGCTCCTGAGCCTCCCGGGGACTGGATCAATGATCCGTTGCCGCCCTATGACTCACTGACTCCGGAACAGCTTGATTCCTTAAATAATGCATACAGAGACCAAAGAGCTGAAACGCGAAGCTGGATCATTGATAATATGTTAGAGGATGAAATAAGTGTTCGCGAGATGATGACACTTTTCTGGCACGACCATTTTGCTACCTCTGCTCAGAAGGTGAGCTTTCCTCCCGCAATGTATCATCACTATGCGCTGCTCAGAGAGTATGCCCTGGGGAATATTAAAGATTTTGTAAAAGCAATGGCTTTAGACCCCGCAATGCTTAAATGGCTGGACAATCAAAAAAATAGGTATCGTCATCTTTATGTTACGGGTGATAGTGACGAATGGTCTGGATACGGGAGAAAGTTGACAGATGAGGATGAGGACGGTGTGTATACCAAGACTATTGGTCTTAATCCTGGACTGTTCAGGTATTTGTATACCTGCGGTGGATTTTCTATTTATGAGGATGTTCCGGACGAGTGTGCTTATATCGATCCTGAGGATGATACTCCTCTCCGTGCCTTTGGGATGAACAATGAGGATGTTATTTTGAATCCCCATCCATGGGGTGGATGTTCTGAGGAAGAATATAACGATGGCCCCATGGTTGTCAATTTTACTATAGATATGACAGGAGTTGATTTGCAAGGAGGAGCGGTCCACGTGACCGGTACAATGGACGACTGGTCCGGTTTTGGGCTTACCCTGATGCCAAACGGTGATGGTATATACTCGGGAAGTATGGAACTGTTGCCTGGTGTGTATGAGTATCTTTATACCATCACGGGAGAATTTGATGACTGGTCCGGTTGGGGCATGATAGGGAACCCACCGTTAGGCTCTAACTGTGATTGGAACCCGGATGATCAGTGGGCAAATTTTGGATTTGCTTTAATAAACACTGATACTGTAACAATGAATAATG